>DATCRI010000051.1 GCA_036569045.1 Chthoniobacterales bacterium
GTTTCCTCCGGAGCTGCCGGAGACTTTTCCCGCCGCGGAGCGCTTCGACGGCTCGCCCTTTTTGCTGAAATTGCCGCCGAACTCCGTGACGCTCTGGCGCGAGGCGGATGATTACGTGGCTGCGTTCACGCGCGGGCGTGAGGTTGTTTACTGGGAAACGGCCGATCGCGCCGCCGGCGTCGAGGAATTGCGCACGTGGCTGAGCCTGATCGAGCAGCGTCTGCTCGGGGAAGGGGTGCTCGCCGCGCCGCCGAAGGTCGTGAGCTGGGTCGAGGGACTTCCCGCGGAACGCGTCGCACCCGCCGGGTGCCTGCCCGCGGCCGAGCTGGCGGACGATGTCGCAACCGGCGCCCCGTCGCTCGAGCGCGCGACCGGCGATTGGAAGCCCGCGAGCGCCCACATTGCCGAGGCGAAACGCCTCCAGCGCGAGCGCATGCGCAAGATCGTGCTGGCGGTCGTGGCCGGTTACCTCGTGCTCGGCGCGATCCTCTTCCTCTACGCGGGAATCCTGAAATGGAAGGCCGCCCGGCTGGCGTCCGAAACGGCCGCGCTGAAGGCGCAGGTCGCGCTGTTTGAGCCGACGATCCGTGACTGGGCGGTCATCGAGCCCACGGCGGAGCCGTCCCAGTTCCCTCTCGAGCTGCTCAACGGCGTCGTCGCGGCCATGCCTCCGGGGAACATTCACCTGACGAAGTTCATCATCGAAGACGGCCGGTTGCAGGTCGACGGCGAGTCGGAGTCGTTCAGCCTCGCCACCGATTTCTACAACAACCTCGCCGCCAGCGAGGCGTTGAAGGGAATCCAGTGGAGTAATTCCAACCCCAACGTCGGCGCGACGGTCACGACCTTCCATGCCGAGGGCGCGCTGCCGCCGCCGGCCATGCCTTCCGAACCATGAGGCCGCTCAACCGCAACGAACGCCTGCTGGCCGGCGCCCTCGGCGCCCTCGCCTTCCTGTTCCTCAATCTCGCCGCCATGCGCTGGATCTCGGAGCAGATGCGCACCCAGCGCGCGGCCATCACGCAGCTCGAGATGGAGGCGCAGGCCACCCGGCAGCTCCTCAAGCAACGCCCGTATTGGGTGGCCCGGCAGGAGTGGATCGCCGCGCATCCGCCGGAGACCTACAATGAGCTCCAGACCCGGGCGAAGTTCCAGCGCGAGGCCCAGACGAGCCTGCAGGACAAGGGCCTGAAGATCGACTCCCAGCAGCCGCAGGATACCGAGCATGTCGGCGATCTGGCCGTGGCGAATCTCGACCTCGTGATGACGGGGCGGCTGGAGGCCATCGTGCGCTGGCTGCATGCCGTCCAGCAGCCCGGCAAATCCGTGTCCGTGGGGAATTTCACGTTGAAGCAGGGGGAGGACGGAAATAGCATGCAGCTTCAGGTCCGGCTGGCCAAAGTCTATCGCGCCGGCGCGCCGGTTTCCTCCACGCCATGAGAGCGGGTTCCTCAGTTTTTGCGGCCCTGCTTGCGGCGCTGGTGGTGGGTTCCGGTCGGGCCGCGGACGACGCCGTGCCTCCGTTTGCGCCGAAGACCCTGCCGATCCAGAGCTACGCGGGCATCTGGAAACGCTCTCCCTTCATCGTCGAAACGGTCGCCGTGCAGGTATCCATGGGACTCGCCGCGCGGTATTCCCTCGTCGGGGTCATCGAGATGGCCGGGCAGCCGGCGGTCTTCCTGATCGACAAGAACAACGGCGATCCTGCGAAGAATCGCGTGATGGTCACCAAGGGCCGATCGAACAAGGACGGCATCGAGCTTGTCTCCGTCGCGATGGCGTCCGACCCCCGAAAATCTTCTGCCGTAATCCGGCAGGGCGGACAGCAGGCCTCGCTGAATTTCGACGCGACCGCCATGGGGCCGACCGGACCGAATTCCCAGCCCGGCGCCGTGGCCCCGGCGCCCGCCGCCGCGGCCACACCGGCGACGCCAAACCCTCTGTCGAGCTTGATTCCTGTCCCGGGGCAGGCCAATGGTGCGGTGCCCCCGCCACCTGCCGGCGTCACTCCGCCCCCGCCGCAGCGGCGCATCATCCGTCCTGCTCCCATCAATCTTAATAACTAATCGCATGGCTCTCCGCCTTCTCCTTTTCCTCCTCATCCTGCTTACGCCCCTCGCGGGCCGGGCGCAGCCCGCTGGTCGCGCGAATGCCGACACGGTCATCCAGTTGCCCGCCAATCCGATCGGCGATTTCATGACCTTCTACCAGTCGCTCACCGGCAAGCAGATCATTGCCGATGCCGGGCTTTCCGCAACGGGGCAGAATCTGTCGCTGGTCGTGCCGCAGCCCGTCACGAAGAAGGAGGCGGCAGCCCTCATCGAGTCCGTCCTCATCCTGAACGGCTTCTCGATCGTCAACGTGGACGATAAGACGGTGAAGCTTCTGGGGCCGACGAAGAATCCGCGCAGCGAATCGATCCCGCTCTATACGAACCCCGCCCAGCTTCCCGACGGCGACCAGGTCGTGAGCTACTTCATGCCCTTCCGCTACCTCAAGAGCGACGAGGCCTTTGCCGCGATGCAGGCCTACGCGCCGAACCACCAGGCGCTGAATGGTGGCTACATCCAGGTGCCGAGCGTCAATGCGCTGGTCATCACCGAGACGGCGTCCCTCGTGCGCCGGCTCATCGCGCTCAAGGACGTCATCGACGTCGAGGGCGCCCGCACCGCGACGAAGTTCTTTTCCCTGGAGCGCGCCGATGCCGAGAAAGTGGCGGAGATTCTCTCGAAAATGTTCGAGAAGAGCGACGAGGCTCCGGTCTCCCGCACCGCGGCGCCGGTCCCCAACCAGCCGAGGAATCCGGATGGCTCGAACGCCAACAATGCTGCGGCGCAACCCGGCAACGCGATCGTGTCCGGCCCGGCGCCGAAGGTGCAGGTCTTTGCGGAGACGCGCACGAATCGCGTGCTCGTCGTCGCACCCGAGTCGCAGATGCCCTACATCGAGACGCTCGTGGCAAATCTCGACGTCGCCGTGGAGTTCGACGAAGTGCTCGAGCGCCCGCTGCGTTTCGTGCGGGCGGCCGACGTGCTGCCTGTGCTGGCGAGCCTGCTCGTCGAGGGCAAGGGCAAGGACGGCCAGCAGGAAACGCCGAAGATCGTCGGCGGGGACGAGCAGGAGAGCGCGAATGGTGCCTCCGGCAGCTCGGGTGGCTCCGGAGACAGCGGCGGCTCGAGCGGCGGCGGTTCTTCCGGCGGTCTGTCGCTCAACGAGAAAACCAGCTTCAACTCCGAGAGCACCAAGCCGCAGTCGGTCATTGTCGGCAACGCCCGGATCATCGCCGACCGCAGCGTGAACAAGATTCTCGTGATCGGCCCACCGGAAGCCCGCGCCAAGGCTGGCCGCGTGCTCGACATGCTCGACCAGCGGCCGAAGCAGGTCTATCTGGCGTGCGTCATTGGTCAGCTGACGCTTACCAACAACCTCGAGTTCGGCATCGATTACCTCCTGAAGTTCGGCAGCGTGCGCATCCTCGGCCAGGGCAGCACGGCGAACATCCAGAACCTCCTCGCGAATCGCGCCGCAAACATCAACACGGTGGCGACCGCCGCGACGACGGCGGCGACAACGGCGGCCACTGCCGCGTCGACGGCGCTCCCCGCGCTGTCCGGCCTCACCGTTTATGGCGCGATCGCCGACGGCGTCGATATCGTCGCCCGCGCGCTCAGCACGACCGGCCGCTTCCAGGTCGTCTCGCGGCCGGTTATCTACACCGCAAATGGCCAGGGCGCCCTCATCAGCTCCGGCCAGGAGGTTCCCGTGCCCGTGAACTCGCAGAGCTCGATCGTCGATACGAGCAACAACGCGAACAATACCGGCACCGCCGTAAACACGCAGATCGACTACAAGCGCGTCGTCCTCCAGCTCGACGTCCGCCCGCTCATCAATTCCGATCGCGAGGTCACCCTCGAGATCAAGCAGCGCAACGACAGCGTCATTTCCCAGCAACAGGTCGCCAATAACTCCGTGCCCGTCATCGGCACGCAGACGCTCAATACGACTGTCACCGTTCCGAACCGCCAGACGATCGTGCTGGGCGGCCTCATCAGCGAGCAGGACGAGCGCAACCAGACCGGCATTCCGTTCCTCAAGGACCTCCCCGGCCTCGGCTACCTGTTCAGCACGACGACGAAGTCGAAGACCCGCCGCGAGCTGATCATCATGATCCAGCCGTTCATCATCAATTCCGACGACTCGCTCAAGGAGGTCCAATACATCGAGAAGGCGAATACGAATTTCCGCGAGCACATGTTCGACCAGCCCGTGCCGATCAAGCGGCCGACGCTCCCCACGCCCGAGGATCTCACGGATCCGAAGGCCTACCGCTAGGCAAGATCCCGCCGCATGATCACCGTAGTCGGCAATCCCGTTCTCGACGCCATCGGCGATGCCTTGCGCACCGTCGGTCTCGAGATGTCCACCGAGACGCTCGACGCCGCCTCCGCTGCGCTCGCCATCCAACGGTCCGCCGTGCGCGCGGTGCTCGAGCAGCCGGGGTTGTCCGAGGCTGCGTTCCTCCACGCGCTCGCGCAGCGGGTGGGGATGGAATGGTTCGAGCCGCCGAAGGACAACGCGAAATCGTTCTCGCGCACGTTTCCCGCCCGGCTCGCCCTGCGCTACCATCTCGTGCCGATCGAGCAGTCCGAGGAGGGCCTCGTGCTCGCGAGCTACGATCCGTTCGACTACCTCGCCCGTGCCGCAGTGCGTCAGCAGTTCCCCGGGCGCGTGCGCTTCGTCCTCTCGACGCGTCGCTTCATCGTCGCCGCCCTCAAACAGCACTACGGCGTGGGCGCCGAGACGTTCGAGGAGTTGCTCGAAGGTCGCGAGGACGAGGGCGCCGATCTCGATCACCTCGAAGAGGTCAACGTTCTCGACGCGGATGATTCCGAGGCGTCGGTGATGAAGTTCGTGAACCAGATCCTGCGCGAGGCGCTCGTCGAGCGCGCGACGGACATCCACGTCGAGCCGCTCGGCACGGACCTGCGCATTCGCTACCGCATCGACGGCGTGCTCCACGAGGTGCCGGTGCCGCAGAATATCAAGGTCCTCCAGGCCTCGGTGCTCTCGCGCATCAAGATCATGTCGAATCTCGACATCGCCGAGCGCCGCATTCCGCAGGACGGCCGCATCAATCTCGAACTTGGCGGCGAATCGATCGACGTGCGTGTCGCGACGATTCCCTCGGTCACCGGCGAGACGATCAGTCTGCGTCTCCTCGGGCAGGAGCGCTTCGATTTCGAGCGACTGGGCCTCGACCGCGAAATGGAGGCGAAGGTGCGCGAACTGCTCGCGCATCCGAACGGCATCGTGCTCGTGACCGGTCCCACCGGCAGCGGCAAATCGACGAGTCTTTACACCTTCCTCTCGTCGATGAACACGCAGCAGCGGCGCATCGTCACGATCGAGGACCCCGTCGAACACAAGCTCCACGGCGTCATCCAGATCGCGGTGAAGCCGGAGATCAACCTCACGTTTGCCACGGCGCTTCGCAGCGTGTTACGCGGCGATCCGAACGTCATCATGGTCGGTGAAATGCGCGATCTCGAGACCGCGGAGATCGCCGTGCGCGCCGCTCTCACGGGTCACCTCGTTTTCAGCACCCTGCACACGAACGACTCCGTCGGCGGCATCATCCGACTGCTCGACATGGGCGTGGAGCCCTTCCTTATCGGCTCTTCCGTGCGCGCCTTCATCGCCCAGCGTCTCGTGCGCCGGCTCTGCCCGGACTGCAAGAAGCCCGACGAACACGCCGCCGGCTACCTCGAGAGCATCGGCTTTCCCAAGGAATGGGCCGGCTCCACCTTTGGCCCGGCCGGCTGCGATTCCTGTCGTGGCACCGGCTACCGCGGCCGCACCGCGCTCTACGAAATCTGTCTCGTCACGCCCGCCCTGCAGGATCTCATCCAGACCAAGGCGATTCCCAGCGTGCTGCGCGCAAAAGCCGTGGAGGAAGGCCTGATCTCTCTGCGCAGCTATGGCTGGAAGCGCGTGATCGAGGGCGTGACCTCCGTGTCCGAGGTTCTCCGCGTCACTGCCGCGGATGTGAAACTTCTCGACGAGTAGCGCCATGGAAACCTTCCGGTTCAAGGCAGCCAACGAAGCCGGCTCCGTCGAGGTCGGCACGCTCGCGGCGAAGTCGAAGGTCGACGCCTACGATCAGCTCCGCGCCCGGAAGCTCCGCCCCGTTTCCATCGAGGTCGACCGCGCCGGGAAGCCGGCATCGGGCGGGGGATCCGGCGCCGCCAGCGAAGCCGCCGGCCCCGTGCGCAACCTCGCCGGGCCGCAGTTGCTGCTCTTCACCGAGGAGCTCTCCGAGTTGCTCGATTCCGGCCTCCAGCTCGAGCCCGCCCTGCGTGTCATCGAGTCCCGCAGCGAAAAATCCGCGTTGCAACCCGTCGCCGCCTTTCTGCGCCAGCAGGTGCGCGACGGGGTGAGCTTCTCGAACGCCCTGCGCTCCTGCGGCAAATGCTTCTCGGAGCTGTTCTGCAGCATGGTCGCCGCCGGTGAGGCGGCGGGTGCATTGCCGAGCATTCTCAAGCGACAGGCCGAGTATTTCGCGATCATGGCCGACCTGCGCAAACGCGTCGCCGGCGCGCTGATCTATCCCAGCATCGTCTTCGCCGCCGGCATCGTGCTGATGGTCATTTTCATGACGTTCCTGCTGCCGGCGCTCACCCAGATGCTCACCCGCAGCCAGGGCAAGCTGCCTTTCATGACGCGCATGCTCATCGGCACGAGCGAATTCTTTGCGCACTGGTGGTGGTTCGTCCTGCTTGTTCTTGCGGGCCTGTTCGCGGCCTTTTCGTGGTGGCGGAAAACGCCCGAGGGGCACATGACGTGGGATCGCCTGTCGCTCCGGCTCCCCATGTTCGGTCCGGTGCTGCGGGGCCGGTTCTTCGCCGAATTTTCGCAGACGCTTTCCACGCTCGTTGCCAATGGCGTGACGCTGCTCAACGGCCTCACGCTCCTCGAGCGCGCGACGCCGAACATCTACATCAAGAAGCTGCTCAAGCGGCTCACCGAGCGCGTGGGCGAGGGGAGTTCGCTCTCGTCCGCGATGCGGGCGGTCTCGTTCTTTCCGCCCGAGTTGCTCGATATGATCACCGTCGGCGAGCAGACCGGCAACCTGGCCGGCGCGCTCGAGCGCAGTGCGAAGCGTTTCGATCGAGAGTTCTCCACCCGCATTGCGCGGGTGACGAGCCTCATCCAGCCGGCGACGATCATGGTCGTCGCGCTCTTCGTCGGCGTGGTCGCGTATTCGATGATCACGGGCATTCTCTCCTCCGTCTCCGGAATGAGTAACCGCCCGGGAACCAACGGCTCGCAGTTCATGACCCGTTAGGCCATCCGGCTATGACACAACTTTCGCGTGCATGACGCGGTGGGTTGTGTATTTTTGTTCCCAGCATCAAGAGCGGCCCTTGGAAACAGGGGTCCGGCAACCTGGCGAGGAGACGTCGAGGTGCCTGGTTCTTCCGAACCGATGTGCGGTCCGCCCAGCGGCCCGAACTGCAGTCTCCAGTGAAGGCGCAAAGGCGGCTTCCTCTCTTCGATGCGTTAAATCGAAATCAAAAACGAAATACGCATCATCATGTCCTACGCAAAAAACGTCACCGACGCTGTTCCGGCCATCCGCATCGCGGATGCCAATCCCGACCACCATCTCTGGAACAATAACGGCACGTGGTGGATCCATTACACGCTCCATCTGCCCGATTACACGAAACGCCGCGTGCGTCGCTCGCTCAGCACCCGGCGGTCGGACATCGCCCGTCGCCGCCGCGACGAAATCTTCGCCGATCTGATCAGCCGGCCGGCCAGCGGGCTGAATTGATCCGGCAATTTCACGGGGTCGTGGCGCTTGCCGGCGTCGGAGATGGCGTCGGCGTCGCTCGCGAATGGGGGGAGGAGGCATCCTTCGACGTCACAATCCAGATCGTCGCGATGCCGAGGCCGGTGAACGTGGAGACAATGGCTCCGAAGACGGCCGCCTGCCGGCGCCACGACTGATGGCGGCGGGATCGGCGATACGGGCTCACAACCAAGGATTCGGGCGGCTACCCGCCGATGGCCGTCATGATTCGGCCCGGCTGGTAGTTGTCGCGGAAAATGTGCTCGCTGGGCTTCTCGGCGAGCGTGCTTCGGAAAATCCGGCGCAGCGCTTCGGGATCGATCGTCGGCCGCAGGGCCGGGATGAGATCCGTTTCGAGGTGGTTGCCGAGACAGGGCCGCAGCTTGCCGTCCGCGGTGAGGCGCATCTTGTTGCAGCGCTCGCAGAAATGCGTGTCGGTGATCGCGCTGATGAACCCGACGATCACCCCGCGTTTTCGCAGGCGGTAATAGCGGGCGGGACCGAACCCGAGCACGTCCTCGATGGGATCGAGGGCGTCGTCGCGTTCGAGCACCTGCCGAACTTCCCCAACCGGGAGAAAATTCTCGTCGCTGAGCATTTCGCTCATGCTCACGGGCATGAGCTCGATGAACCGCACGACGACATCGAGCTCGCGGGCGAAATCGAGAAGCGGAACGATCTGGTCCTCGTTTTTTCCTCGCATAAGGACGGTGTTCAGCTTCACGCGGCAGCCCAGGGCCTTCATGTGGCGAATGCCGGCGAGCACGGGGGCAAGGTCGCCGCGGGTGATTTCGCGATAGCGGACGGGATCGAGCGCATCGAGGCTGATGTTCAGATTGCGCAGACCGGCGGCAAAGAGGGCGTCGCCGTGTTTCGGCAGGAACATCCCGTTCGTGGTGATCTGGACGTTCTCGACGCCGGGTTCGGCCACGAGACCCGCAATGAAATCCACGATGCCGGGCCGGATGAGCGGCTCGCCGCCGGTCACGCGAAACCGCCTGAAGCCGAGGCTCGTCGCGACGCGGACAATGGCCATCAACTCGGCGTCGGTGAGGATGTTTCCCTGCGGCAGCCAGTCGCGATAGGTCTCCGGCATGCAGTAAAGGCAGCGCTCGTTGCAGCGGTCGGTGACCGAAAGGCGCAGATAGTCGACGGTGCGGCCGAAGGGATCGTTCATCGTTCCTCCCCTTTCCACCGACGTTGAATTCGCGAAGCCACCATGAGTCTCTCTACGGGTTTTTGCGGCGATGTCCACTTTTCCGTCGACGCACCCGGATGAGTTCCGCGGCGATGCTCACGGCGATTTCCTCAGGAGTCTCCGCGTCGATCTCCACGCCGAGCGGCGCGTGGAGCACGTCTTTGCCGGGCAGCGGCGCGCCGGATTCGCGTTGCGTGGCGAGCACGGTGGTCACGCGGGCGCGGCTGCCGAGCAGGCCGAGATAGGTGAGGTCGGGAATGGTGGAGAGGGCGTTGAGGGCGGCAACGTCGAGGGCGAAGCCGCGCGTGACCAGGGCGGCGAACTGCGCGCCTCCCCAGGCTCGCAGGGCCTCGACGCTGGCTGCGAGGTCGGTCTGCAGCGTGCAGTTGGTGGGAAATTCTCGTGGTTCGAGCCAATCGACACGTTCGTCCTGCACGGCAACGGCGAAGTCGAGAGAATCGGCGAGTCGGGCGAGCGAGCGGCCAATGTGGCCCGCGCCGACGATGAGCAGCCGCGGAGGCGGCTCGACGATCTCGGTGAAGGCATCGGCCGAGGCCGCGTCGGACAAGGGCGCGCGGGCGTCGAGCCGCAGCGAAAGGGACACGCATTCTCCCGCGTTGTGCGAAGCGACGATTTCCTCGGCGAACGCAAGATGCGGATCGGGAAGAAGCCGCACGATCCACACGCTCATCGTGCCGCCGCAGATGCCGTCGCGGATGGCGCCGGGCCTGCCGCGGAGGTCGGCTTCGAAGGTGCGGGGCAGGCCGTCCGCAAGCGTTGCGCGAGCGAGGTCGAGCACCTGCGCCTCCGTGGCGCCACCCCCGATCGTGCCGTGGAACTCTCCGTTCGCGGCGAGGAACTGCCGGGCGCCGGCGACGCGCGGCGTCGAGCCGCGGGCGGCCACGACGGTGGCCAGGGCGACGGGGCCGTGGCGGAGGGCGTCGGCGAGTTCCGAAAAGAAGTTTTTCAAATTTGGAGGCGTCGGAGGTCGGGAGGAATCGCGGTTCTCGGTTGTGTGCGAAGGATCGCGCGACGATAAACGGGCATCCTCGATTACGCATGAAAGTTTTGTTTTTCTCAGTGGCTCGCGAAGCCAGCGGTTGCGCGGAAGCGGAGATTCCGCTGCCGGAGCCCGCGTCGATCGAAGGCGTGTGGGAACGATTGATCGAGAGGCATCCGGCGTTGGTCGAGTTGCGCGACGCGGCGCGATTGAGCTGCAACGACGTTTATGCCGATGCCTCGACGCGGTTTCTGGACGAGGACGTGGTGGCAGTGATTCCGCCGGTGTCGGGAGGCTAATATGGAAATTTCGGTCGAACTTTGCACGGATCGCATCGAGGACCGCTGGGTCGCTCCGCCGGCCGGCGACGGATCCGGCGCGGTGGTGGAGTTTCGCGGCGTTGTTCGGGGCGCGGAGAACGGGCGACCCATTTCCGCGCTCCGCTACGAGGCCTACGAGACGATGGCCGTGAGCGAAATGAAACGTCTGCTCGCGGAGGAGGGTCGGAACTGCGTTCGCGCGGTGGCCTGGCATCGGCATGGATGGATCCCGGTCGGCGACACGGCGATTCTCGTCTGGATCGAGGGGCGTCATCGGGGCGAAGCCTTCGCTTTGCTGACCGCATTCATGGATCGACTCAAGGTCGATGTTCCCATCTGGAAAGTGGAGGCGGCGCCGTGATGATCGAGGTCGAAGACGTCTGGGATCTCATCGACGGACATTGCGCGGCAATGCCGCCTGAGCGGGTGAGATTAGTCGACGCGCTCGGGTGCACCCTGGCCGCGGATGCGGTGGCGGATGCGGACGCGCCACCGTTCGATCGTTCGACGGTCGACGGCTACGCGATTCGGCGGGCCGACGCAGCGGAGGAATTCTTGCTCGTGGGAACGATCGCCGCGGGCGATGCGGACGGAAGGATGCCCGGAGCCGGCGAGGCGGTGCGAATTTTCACCGGGGCTGCGCTGCCGGGGCCCGGGCTGCAAGTGATCATGCAGGAGGATGCCACGAGCGACGCCGGACGGGTGCGGTTCACGCGCCGCGGCGCGGAGGGGAATTTTCGTCCGCGCGGGGAGGACGTGCGTGCGGGCGAGACGTTGCTCCGTCGCGGGGTGACGCTCGGGCCGGTGGAGCTGGCGATGCTCGCTTCGATCGGCGAGGCGATGCCGCTCGTGGTGCGCCGGACGCGGATCCTCCACTTCACCAGTGGGAACGAGATTGTTGCGGTCGAGGAGGTGCCGGGACCGGGGATGATCCGCAACTCGAACGCGACGCTCATCCGGGCGCTTGCCGCCGGCTTTCCGACGGCCGACTTTGTGCATGTCCATTTGCCGGACGACGCGGCGCGGGCCTGGGAGCTCATCGAGGCGACGGAGCCCGGAGCGTTCGACGTTATTCTGTTTTCCGGCGGTGCGAGCGTCGGCGATCACGACCACACGCGCGGCCATCTGGAGCGTCTCGGCTTCGAAATTCTCTGCTCGCAGGTGAATGTCCGGCCGGGGAAGCCGCTGATTCTGGCGACGGGGGCCGGCCGGACTGCGTTTGGCCTGCCGGGAAATCCCGTGTCGCATTTTGTCTGCTTTCACCTCTTCGTGGCGCGCGCCCTCGCGAGACTGGCGGGGCGGGAGCCGCGCCCGCTCGACGAGGCGACGCTGGCCGCGGAGATTCCCGGCCGGGCGAATCCCCGGGTGACCTACTGGCCGGCGCAGGGGCTTGCGCCGGTGCCTTGGAACAGCTCGGGGCATCTGGCGTCGCTGGTGGGCGTTGATGCGCTCGTTCGCGTGCCCGCTGAGGCCGGGCTTCCCAAGGCTGGCGAGAGCGTCCAGATTCTGCGTCTTTCCGATTCATGAAAAAGGCCTCGCCGAAATTTTCCCATCTCGATGAAACCGGCGCCGCGAGCATGGTGGACGTGGGCGGGAAGCCGGTGCAGCACCGCGTAGCCTCGGCCGAGGCGCGCCTCGTTTGCCTGCCGGCGACGATCCGCGCCCTCGAGTCGCAGACCCTCAAGAAAGGCGATGCGCTGGCGGTGGCGCGAATTGCCGGCATCCAGGCGGCGAAACAGACCGCGCAGTTGATCCCGCTTTGCCATCCGCTCCCGTTGAATCGCGTGGCGGTGGATTTCCGGCTCGGCCGCAACTTCGTGCACCTCGTGTGCGAGGTCTCGACGGACTCGAAAACCGGCGTGGAGATGGAGGCGCTCACCGGCGTGTCCGTTGCCGCGCTCACGCTCTACGACATGATGAAAGCCGTCGACAAGGGCATGGCGATCGAGGGCACGCGTGTCGTCAGCAAGGTGAAGCAATGAAGGTCGGGCGCGTGACGGCGAGCGACCGGGCGGCGGCCGGAATTTATGAAGATTTGAGCGGGCCGGCGATCGAGCAGGCGCTCGCCGCGATCCTGCCGGGAGTCCACACCTTCGTTGCCCGGCTGGTCGCCGACGATACGGACATTCTCGCCGCGACCCTGGCGGAGCTCGCCGACGTGGAGCGCTGCGAATTGATCATCACGACCGGCGGCACCGGCCCGACGCCGCGAGACGTCACGCCGGAGGCTACGCGTCGCGTGCTCGAGAAGGAATTGCCGGGCTTTGGCGAGATCATGCGGATGAAGTCGTTTGCGATCGCGCCGACGGCCATTCTCTCGCGGGCGACGGCAGGCATCCGCGGGACGTCGCTGATCGTGAATCTGCCCGGCAGTCCAAAGGCCGTGCGCGAGTGCCTTGAGATTCTCGCGCCGGCGATTCTCGAAGGCACGCGCCACTTGCGCGGCGAGTCCTAGCGGCCGCGCGCGACGCGATAGATCAGCAGCACGACGATCGAGCCGAGGATCGCAATGCCGAGGCTGCGCAGGTCGAAGGCATCCACGCGCCCGAAGCCGAGCGCCGTGCCGATCCATCCGCCGACGGCCGCACCGACGACTCCGAGGAGGATCGTGACGAAACAGCCGCCGGGGTCCTTGCCCGGCATGAGGAATTTCGCGAGTGCGCCGGCCAGCAGGCCGAACAGAATCCAGGAGATGATGCCCATGATGATGGAAATTCGCGCGCCGCGGGATCGGTGGACTTGCCGGGATCAAAAAATTCCGGCGCTCTTCCCGGATTCGAGAAGAGCGCCGGACTTCGGGTTTTCGGGACTGGTTGCCGTCCTAGGCGCGAGCCCAGAGCGAAGTCGGCGAGACGCGGCGCGCCTGCTGCCGGAGCGTGAGATCGATCTCGTGATGAACCTTTGCGGCCCGGCGGTGCCACAGACGGTTCGCGGGCCGACGGGAAAGCCGGTCGAGCAGACGGGCGATCTTGCGGAGGCGGTTCATGCGCGACGCGATCGCGCGGGTTTCTCCTCCGAGACTGGCGGCTGCGCAGCGACCGAAGGCGTCGGCTATTTCAGCGAGGGTGGATTGACGCGACATGGTTGGACTTAGATGCGGCGGTTGAAGCCTCCGGCGATAAACGAGAGGATGAACAGCACGAGAAAGACGAGGAAGAGAACCTTCGCGATGCCTGCCGCGGTGCCGGCGATGCCGCCAAAACCCAGAAGGGCGGCGAGGAGTGCGATGATGAGAAATGTGATGGCCCAGCTTAACATGATTTTCCTTTCGGTTGGTTACCGATCTTGAAGAGCGTGGGCCGTGCCAGTTCATTGGCGCCTGTTTGTAAAAAGTTGGTTTTACGTTGCTTGTGAAATTCTAAAAATTTGAGAGGCCTGTTTCCGAGGCGGGGCGGATCTGGCGAAGCGCATGAGTTTCCGGAGAGTCTCGTGCATTGTGCACGGCTAGTCGGGGCGGGAATTTTCGGTGTGGGAGAAAACCTTGAAGAGGGTGTTTGAAGCGGCGACGGAATAGCTCTGCGCGTGAATTTCGGCGGCGCGGGAGAAATGTTCGTGGGCGACGCTGGCATTCTGCTCCAACTCGTAGATGGCCCCGAGGAGCAGGAGGCTCTGGAGATCATTGCCCTCGGCGGTGACGACGTGGAGCGCGGCCTTGGCGTCGGCGAGACGAAGCTGGCAGAGGCAGTGCTTTGCGTAGGCGCGGCGAAGGCCAGGAGGGATGTCGCCCAGGCCGGTGTATCCGGTCTGGGAGAAGCGGACGTTGCGGCTGAGGGCGTGGTTGACGGCGTAGCGAAGCTCGGTGGGTTTCACCGGCTTCGTAAGAAAGTCGGTGATGCCGCAGCCGATCGCGGCGACGGCGGTGGCGTGGTCGGCGAAGGCGCTTGCGAGCACGAGGGGGCCGCGGTAGCCGTTGGCCCGCAGGGCCCGGGCGGTCTGGAGGCCGTCCATGCCGGGCATTCGGAGGTCGAGAAGAATGCAGTCCGGCGCGATCTCGGCCGCGCGTTCGAGAGCCTCGTTGCCGTCGGCTGCAAGCTCGACGTCGAAGCCCGCGGAGCGGAGCGCGACCGAGAAACCAAGGCGGATGTTTTGTTCGTCGTCGACGACAAGGATGGGGTTGGTGGCGAGGGATGGCATCAGGTGGTGGGGAGTTCGCAATAGAAGCGGGTGGAAGTGTGCGGGATGCTTTGAACGCCGATGCGGCCGTCGTGGGCCTGCACGATCTCGCGGGCGATCGAGAGGCCGAGGCCGACGCCGTCCACGTGGTGATTCGGCGTGCGAAAAAATTTGTCGAAGATGCTGGCGTGGTATTGCTCGGGAATCCCAGGGCCGGAATCGATGACGGAGAATCGCACGAAGCCGGGGGTGACCTTGTCGGCAGTGAGGTGGACGGTGGAATTCGCGGGGGCGAATTTGAGGGCGTTCGACGTGAAATTGCCGAGGGTGTGGAGGATGCGGTCGCCATCGGCGAGCACGGGAGGCAGGGCTTCGTCGGCCTCGATGGCGAGGGCGACGTGACGGCCGTCGGCCTGCGTCTGGAAGGCGGCACGGGTGCGCTCGAGCAGATCGCGGGGCGGGGTGGGCTTGAGATCCAGCTGGGTGCGGCCGGCCTCCATCCGCGAGAGGTCGAGAAGCCCGTTGAGCGTGGCGAGCAGGCGCTCGCAATCGTCGCAGGCGGCCTGGACCATCTCGAGCTGCATCGGTGTGAGATCTCCGCCGCTTTTCTCGAGGAGCAGGTGAAGAATCATGCGGATGCCGGTGAGCGGCGTCTTGATCTCGTGGCTGATGGTGGAGATGAGGTTCGTCTTCATCTCGTCGAGCCAGCGGAAGCGGCTGACGTCGATGAGAATGACGGCGGCGCCGGCGAAATCTCCCTCCGGCGTGAAGATGCGCAGGATGCGGGGCAGGTAGTGGACCTCGCGTTCGCCGATACGAAAGAGGAGGGATTCGCGGGGGCCCTCCGGCAGGTAGTTCTCGCGGGTGCGGCGAACCTCGTCGAGGTGCTGCTGGATGGGCGCGGGAAGCTGGTCGACCTCGCCGATGCTCTCGAGGAAGTCGTCGGCGGCTTCGTTGGTGACCCAGATGGCGAAGTTGGCGTCGAGAAGCAGGACGGGGTAGGGGAATGCCGCGATGGTCTCGCGCAGGGAGCGGTTCAGCCGCAGAATGGTCTCGTCGGTGTCGCGACGACGGGTGCGCAGCTCGCCCGCCATGGCATTGAACGCGCTGGCGAGCCGGCTGAGTTCGTCGTTGGATCTGACGGGGAGGTTGTGCTCGAACTGGCCGGCGCGAACGGCCTCGATGGAGCGGGTGAGGTCTTCGATCGGCGAGATGATCGAGCGGCCCATTCTGTAGAACGTGTAGACGAAGACGGCGGCGGCTACGAGCATGGCGCCGACGAGGAACTGCACGGTGTCCCGCGCGGCGACGCGGGCATGCTCCTGGGCGCGGAGCATCGCGGCTTCGTTCGAGGCGAGGATGTCTTCCGTCGTCGCAGTGAGCGCGAGGTTCTTCTCGAGCATCTGGGAGCGGAGGGCGTTGTAGCGCTCCTGGGCGTCGGGAGGCAGGAAGATCACCTGGCGCATGTGGTCGATGTAGTCGCCAACCTGGTCGGCGAGCTTGCGGGCGTTTGCCTTGTCCACCGGCGTGCGGGCGAGCATGACAAGGGCAGCGATGGTGCTTTCGAGCGGCGGGAGGTAGCGATCTTCGAGCGGAGCGGCCCCGACGGCGACGACCTTCGCGACATCGGGTTTGAAATAGGCGGCGTTCAGGCGAAGGACGGAAAGGCGAATGTTGTGAGCCTCGCGGATGCTTTCGTAGTTGTCCTTGAGAATGGAATTGATGTCCGTCTCGAGACGGGAGGTGAGCCAGATGCTGTAGCCGCCGACCGCGAGCAGGAGCACGAAGATGGAGACCAGTCCGACGAGCAGGCGCCATCTAAGCATGGTCGTCGCGCTCCCATTTCTTGCGTTTGCGATAGAGCGTGGCGGGATCGATTTTCAGGATGCGGGCAGCGGCTTCCTGGCTGCCGGCGACCGCCAGCACGCGCTCGATGTGTTCCCGCTCGAGGCGTTCGAGGGAAACGAGGTCGCCGACCTGTGTGGCGGTGTCCGACTCGCCATTCGCGCCGCTCCCGGCGCGGGACTCGAACAAATCCTCGGCGGTGATCTCGGGTCCCGCGCTGAGGATGGCGGCGCGCTCGATCACGTTGCGCAGTTCGCGAAGATTGCCGGGCCAGGGGTGGCTCTGCAGGCGTGCCCGGGCGTCTCCGGTGAAGCCCTCGAAGTGCCGTCCGATCTGTTGCGCGAAAAAGGCGAGGAAATGATCGGCAAGGTGGAGCAGGTCGCCGGGGCGCTGGCGAAGCGGCGGCATCGTCACGGCGATGACGTTGAGTCGATAGTAGAGATCTTCACGGAAGGTGCCGGCGGCGACCGCTTCCGCGAGATTGCGATTCGTCGCGGCGATCACGCGCACATCGGCGGAGTGCACCTTGTTCTCGCCGAGCCGTTCGTATTCGCGATCCTGAAGCAGGCGCAGGAGCTTGGGCTGAATCTCGAGCGGAAGTTCGCCAATTTCGTCGAGGAAAAGCGTGCCTCCGCGGGCCGCCGCGACCTTGCCCCAGGTATCCTTCACGGCGCCAGTGAAGGCGCCCTTCATGTGGCCGAAGAGTTCGCTCTCGAGGAGTTCGCGCGACAGGCTCGGGCAACTCACCGTGACAAACGGTCCTTCGGCGAGGTGGCTGCGGTCGTGCACGGCGCGGGCGACAACGCTCTTACCCGTGCCGCTCTCGCCGAGCACGAGGACCGATGCGGCCGATCGCGCTGCGCGGAAAAGGATGTCGTAGACCTGCCCGACGCGCGGATCTTCCGAGGTGAACTCCGCATCCGGCGAGGTGCCGGCCACGCGGTCCTGGAGGTTCACGATGCGGCGCTCGAGATCGACGGATTTTTTCACGCGCTCGATCGCGTGGCGGAGGTGCGCTGGCGTGAAGGGTTTCGCGAGATAGTCGAACGCGCCGGCCTGCATCGCGGCGACCGCGGTCTCCACGGACGCGAATGCCGTGAAGACGATCACCGGGAGAGCCGGGTTCGCGCGATGCATCTCGCGCATGACGTCGAGCCCGTTCTCGTCACCGAGGCGGAGGTCGAGAAAGACGAGGTCGTAGATTTCTTCGCGGAGTTTCAGCAGCGCGACACGGCCGCAGTCCGCCGTCTCGACCTCGTGACCTTCTGCGCGAATCCCGAGAGATGTCGCGTGCCGGATGCTCCGCTCGTCGTCGACGATCAATATTCTCAGTCCGCTCCCTGGCATGGTCGGTCAAATATAAGAAGGTTTTGCGGGATTGCATCGCGTTTGCATTCCCGCAGAGGGCCTCGACTTCGCGGCGATGAGCAGGAACGACGGCATGCGCCAGAGAAACGAATCCCGAAAGGTCGTTGGTTGCCGCCAACGCGCAAAAGATTGCAGAATTCCGGCTAGAAACGCAGGGGCTGGCTGCTCGAGTAGTCCGGCGAGCTGCTGCCCGCGCCATCGTTGCCAAATGGGCTGGGGCGAGCGGGCGGGATCGGCTCGTTCGGATTGTCCGGCGTGCCGAGGCCTCCCTCGGCGCAGGCGGCGAGCGATGCGCAGACGCCGAGCAGGGCAAGCAATCTCCCGATCGAGGCGGGTGCGGGGAGGCGGGAGATCATCCGGTTAGCGTGAGATCGCATCTTCGAATTCGGCCTCGGCGCCGATTTCCTCACTGATGACCGGCGCAAACCGATCGGATTTGAATCCCAGCTCCTCGGCCTGGTCGGGGTGCATGTAGGGATCGGGGCCATTCACCAGCTCCTCGAGCAGGACGAGATAGCTGTGGCCCTTGTCGGCGCCCCCGGTGCGGGTGCGGCCCAGCGTGCAGTCCCGCACGGTGTAGACGACATCCTTCCGCGGCAACGCCCGGTAAATCGCCCGGTGCATGGGCTGAAAATCATCATTGATGCAAACAACGCGTTCTCCTCGCTCGAACATGGTGACACCATAACCCGCAATGCGCAAAATGGCGATCCCGGACACCAATCAGCTCGCCGCAATTCTTCGCTGGCGGGCTCACCACGACGGCGGCATTGCAGAACCGCGGCGGGCCTGCCATCAATCCTCGCGATGTTGAACTGGCTTGGCCGGCAAACTCTTCGCGTGATTTCCGGACTGGGCGATTTCGCCCTCTTCACCGGGCGTTCGTTTCGTTCGACCGTGAGTTCGCGGCGGATTTTCCGCCGGGTGCTGCGGGCGGTCTACGAGCAGGGCACGCTGTGTCTTCCGGTGATCCTCATCGTGGGGGCATTCACCGGGCTCGTGCTTGGATTGCAGGGCTATTATGTGCTGAACCGCTTCGGCTCGCAGGGGCTCCTTGGCGCGCTCGTGTCGCTGAGTCTCGTGCGCGAAATGGCGCCCGTGCTGGCGGCGCTGATGCTTGTCGGGCAGGCGGGATCGGCCCTTGCGGCGGAGCTCGGCATCCAGCGAAATTCGGAACAGATTGCCGCGCTGGAGACAATGGGCGTGAGCAGCCACGGCTACCTCGTTGCACCGCGGCTGATCGCGGCCGTGATGGTTTTCCCGCTGCAGACGGCGCTGTTTGTCGCGGTGGGATTGTGGGGCGGCAGCCTGTCCGGCTCGCTGCTGCTGGGCGTGGATCCCGGTGTTTACTGGTCGTCCGTCGAGCGCGCGGTGGAGGCGCCGGATGTGCGCGAGTGCTTTCTGAAGGCCGCGACTTTCGGTCTGTTGACGATCAGCCTCTGCGCCTACCACGGCTTCAACGCGCATCGGTGCCGCTTTGCGACCGGCGCCCGGGCGGTAAGTGCCTCCACGACGACGGCCGTCGTGCAATCGAGCATTGTGATCCTCGCGGCCGATTACGTGATCACATCCTTCATGGTCTGACGATGAGCGCCGAACGCGACGATCTCCTGCTCCGGGTCGAGGATCTCCACAAGGGCTTCGGCGCGCACGCCGTCCTGACCGGCGTCGGCCTTGGGGTGCGTCGCGGCAGCGTGTTCACCGTGCTGGGGCCGAGCGGGGCGGGGAAATCTGTTTTCCTGAAATGCCTCGCGGGCGTCGAGACGCCGGAGGCCGGTCGGATTTTCTTCGATGGTCGCGAACTGGCCGCCGGCGATCCGGCCGCCCGTGCGGATTTTCGGCGGCGCACGAGTTTTCTGTTCCAGAGCAATGCGCTTTTCGACTCGCTCACGGCGCTGGAAAACGTCGCGCTCCCGCTTGAACAGACGACCGATCTCAAGAACAATGCCGTCCGTGAACGCAGCCTCGAAGCTTTGCGGCAGCTCGAACTGGACGCCTGTTGCGACCGGTATCCCAGCCAGATGTCTGGTGGCATGCAGAAGCGTCTCGCGCTCGCCCGGGCCATCGTCACGCAGCCCGAACTGGTCTTCTTCGACGAACCCACCGCCGGCCTCGATCCGCTGCGGCGCAATGCGGTGTTCGCCATGATCGCGAAATATCAGCGGCAGTTCGGCTTCACCGCGCTCGTCGTGACACACGACGTCACCGAGGCGCTCATCGCGAGCGACCGCGTCGCGTTGCTGGAAAAAGGCCGGATTTGCTTCGAAGGCACGCCCGCGGAATTTTCGGCATCCACGCAGCCGGTGGTTTCCGATTTCCGGGACAGTGCGGACGCGCTTGGCAACGCTCTTGCCGCAATTCGGCAGGGCGGGCACACTCCGACCGGGATTTCATGAAACAAACCAGGCTCGAGTATCTCGTCGGACTGTTCGTGCTGCTGGGCATCGCGGCAGTCGTTTATCTCGCGATCAAGCTCGGATCGGGTTCCGTGGTCGGTGGCGACACCTACGTCATCGAGGCCCGTTTCACCAACGCTGGAGGCCTCCACAATGGCAGCAGCGTGCTCGTGGCGGGCGTCACTGTGGGCCGCGTCGAGGCGGTGCGCATGGATCCCTCGGATTACAGCGCCATCGCCGAGATGCGCCTCACGACGGCCCTGCGGCTGCCGACCGATTCCATGGCCTCGATCAAGACCACCGGCCTCATCGGCGACAAATACGTTTCGCTTTCACCCGGCGCAGACGACACGTATTTCGATCCCGGCGCCCGTATCACGATGACGGAATCTGCCGTCGACCTGGAATCCCTCGTCGGGAAAATGGCTTTCGGGACTGTCAACAAAGACGCCGCTACCACCGAACAACCCGCCGCCACGCCATGAAATTCCGCGCGCTTTTTCTCGCGATCCTCACCCTTCTCCAGGCCTCGGCCTTTGCGTCGACGGTCGAAGCGGAAAAGCGACTGCGCAGCGCGGTGGACGAGGTCGTGAAGATGGCTGACCACTCGTCCAGCGCGAGCGCGCTCGCGGAAAGCCTCCGCCCGGTCCTGCAGAAATATCTCAGCTTTGACGCCATGACACGGCGCGCCGTCGGCCCCGGCTGGCGGCAATTCTCGAAGGACGAGCAGGCGCAGGCCGTGAAACTCTTCGCGACGCTGATCATTCGCACCTACAGCAGCAAATACACGCCCGGCCAGCACCCGGTCATCACCTTCAAGACGGCCTCCGAGCCTGCGGCCGGTCGGGTCGAAATTCCGACCACTCTCGTTTATCAGGGCAGCCGCTACTCCGTCATTTACCGCCTCGAGGCGGCGGAGGATTGGCGCATCACCGACGTCGTCGCCGAGGGCGTGAGCCTCGTCGCGAACTACCGCAGCCAATTTGACGCTCAGTTCAAAAAAGGGGGCGCGAGTGCCGTATTGAGTGCGCTCTCCCAATCCGTGGCCGCCCAAAAATGAAAATCCGCTCCTCCCTCCTGCTCCTTCTCGCCGGTTCGCTCCTGCCGCTGCTTGGCGGTTGCTCGTCGTCCGCGAAGAAGCCGTCTGCGCCGGCCGCTCCGGCAAAAAGCGCCGATCCCAAGTCGGGCGGGAAATCCGTCGCGGGCCAGGATGACCTCGACGAATATGGCACATCCGTGACGGTCGCGGATCCGCTGGAGCCGCTCAACCGCGCCACGTTCTGGATCAACGACGGCATCTACACGATCGCCCTGCGGCCGATCTCGAAGGGATACGACCGGCTGGTGCCGAAGGTCATTCGCACCGGCATCTACAACGCCTACGAGAATGTGAAGTTCCCCGTCCGCCTCGTGAATCACCTGCTTCAGGGCAATTTTCCGCGAGCGGGGCAGGAGACCGGCAAGTTTCTCGTGAACAGCACGGCAGGCATTGGCGGTCTCGGCCGTCCGTCGGATCACATTCCCGCCCTCGCCGACGTCCCGAGTGCGGATACCGGCCAGACCTTCGCGAAATGGGGCATCGGCAACGGTCCCTACCTCGTGCTGCCGCTGCTCGGCCCGAGCACGCTGCGTGACACCGTGGGCCTGGCCGGCGACTACGCCCTCAATCCGATCACCTGGGTCTGCTTCGTCTACGGCGACTACGACTGGATCATTGCTATTCCGGCGGGCAATACCATGCGGGCCATGCCTGGCCAGATCGCCCTTTACGACACCATCACGAAGGACTCGCTCGATCGCTATCTCGCCGCCCGCAGCGCCTACATCCAGAATCGCGCTGAGGCCGCGCAGAGATAATCTCCAGGGACTCTTGGAGGGATTCCGGCTCCTGCTGCCACCTCCTGTCTCGCTGAAACGCCGGCGAGTGAATTCATCGGCGAGGCATTTCCTATAAGTTTTGGCGAACTGCCGTCGCGCAAAGAAAAGAAATCGCTCCGCCGAGTCTGAAGAGAGGCTCGGCGGAGCGATCGCGTGTTCATGGTGGGCAGTGAGGGGATCGAACCCCCGACCAACTCGGTGTAAACGAGCCGCTCTACCGCTGAGCTAACTGCCCTCGCTGATGTGCAATGAGTTTCAGAAATTCACAGCGCCATCATCTTTGGGATGGCATCCCGTCGAGTGAAGGCACGTGGAGAAACGTGAAACTCAATCGAAAACGAAACAACCATTATTCAAGAAGATGGCGGAGTGCCTCTGGCCCAAGCGCTGAAGCGAATCTTCGTAGCGATTTGCGGGGGGAAGAGCAAGCAGATCAAGGAAGCCTCGAAACCAGGGATGCGTCTGAAGCGACGCGTAAAACATCCCTATTTTCCTCGCCGCCTCTTCCTCTGCTGGAAAAGTGCGGTCCGCTCGCCAAGGCCGAGAAGGGAGGCAGGACGCCCACCACGTTCCGGAGAGCATCCAGAAACTACGAAGTGCTCCGCAAAACTTCGGGGCCGGGTGGCCCAAGGCGAAACACTTGAAAAAACTGCCGCCACGATCGTTCTCTTCTGCGACCGCACCGACGACCGATGGTTTCCATTGTTCCGCTTTTCCGTCGGAGCTCGGATGCACGTTTCGGCCTGAGGTTCTGAAGTTTCCGAGTAGCGCAAAAACGTCAGTGGCGCAAATTGACGGAAGAAACCCGCAATGTGCGGTTTCGTTTTTCGGAAGAATGATTATAGATAACGACGTCTTATCTCTCCGATGTCTGATACGTTTCCCACCTCCAAGATCGCCTACGAAGGCAGTTCGTCCCGCAATCCTCTCGCCTTCAAGTCTTACGACGCTGACGCCGTAATCGAAGGCAAAACGATGCGTGAGCATCTCCGCTTTGGCGCCGCCTATTGGCATTGCATGCGTAATCCACTTGCCGATCCGTTCGGTTCTGGCACGGCCCTGATGCCTTGGGATGATGGCACGGACTCCGTGAGCAACGCGCTCAAGCGCATTGATGTTTTCTTTGAATTTCTGGAGAAGATCGGGATCGAATACTACTGTTTCCACGATCGCGACGTTTCGCCAGAACGTGGCACCATCGCGGAGACCGAGCGAGTCTTCGACCAGATTGCGGCGCATCTCAAGGAGAAGCAGACGGAGACCGGCTGCAAATTGCTCTGGGGCACGGCCTGTCTTTTCACTCATCCCCGGTTCGCCCAGGGCGGAGCGACATCTCCGGAACTCGGCGTTTACACCTTTGCCGCCGCCCAGGTGAAAAAGGCAATGGACGTCACGAATGCCCTTCGCGGAGAAGGCTACACGTTCTGGGGGGGGCGAGAGGGCTACAGCACAATCCTCAATACCGACCTGCGCCGCGAGCGGGAGCATCTGGCGGCGTTTCTCCACATGGCCGTCGATTACAAGAAGCAGATTGGTTTCACCGGGCAGTTCTATATCGAACCGAAGCCCCAGGAGCCCACGACCCACCAGTATGATTCGGACTCTGCGGCGTGCCTGAATTTCCTGCGCGAATTTGACCTGCTCGAGCATTTCAAACTCAACCTCGAGACGAACCACGCCACGCTTGCCGGCAAGACGATGGTGCATGAGATGCGTGTCGCCCGCGAAGCCGGGGCCCTTGGGTCCATCGACGCAAATCAGGGCACGGCAAATTGCGGCTGGGACACCGACGAATTTCCGTCGGATCTTTACCTCACCACCGGCGTGATGCTTGAACTCCTCGCCATGGGAGGATTCACCACCGGCGGTCTGAACTTCGACGCGAAGCGCCGTCGCGATTCGTTTGAGCCGCTCGACCTCTTCCATTCGCACATTATGGGAATGGACGCCTTTGCCACTGGTCTCAAGGCCGCGGCCGCGATCCGTGCAGACGGCCGCATCGCAGAAATCGTTCGCAACCGTTACGCGAGCTGGGATTCCGACCTCGGTCGTAAGATCGAAGCCCGTGGATCCTCATTCGACGAACTCCATGCGCTGGCCTTGGCCTCTGAGAGTCCGGTTCTTCGCCCCGGCAAGCAGGAGATTATCGAGGGCATCATTAACCAGTTCATCCGCGGGTAATCGTCAGCTTGTCTTCGTTGTTTTCGAAGGCACAGCACCGTCGATGACGGGAGGCATCGCGCTATCGCTGCCGCTGGGTCCGGGGAAGGACGCAGCGGCAGCACTTGTTTTAGTCTCTCCAAGCGAGTTTGGTGCAAATCGGCCGCCTGTTTAATTGGGAGTAGTCATTTGAAACGAAGGCACTGTCGATGGATTTACGGGAGCGCATCCTGAAGGCATACGAGAAGGGAGACTGCACCAGAGAGCAGGTGGCGCGGCGACTCGAAATGTCTGTGGGGGATGGTCAAGAAGCTCCTGGCGCGCAAGCGGCAGGGAGCGAAGATCGGAGCCCGTTATGATCGGTGCGGTCGCAAGGCGCGGATCGTAGAGAGCCACCGCCAGGCATTGAGCGCGCTGCTCGAACAGAAGCCGGATATGACGCTGGCCCAGCTTCGCGATGCCTTGGAGCTGAACTGCACGCTGCCAGCGATTCACTACGTGCTGCGCGGCATGGGGCTGACATCTAAAAAAGACGCTCCACGCCAGCGAGCAAAGCCGCCCGGACATCATTAAAGGACGTGCGCAGTGGAAGCGCCGCCAGAGCGGGATCGACCCTTCGCGGCTCGTCTTCTTCGACGAGTCGGCGGCCAAAACGAACATGATCCGCCTGCGAGGCCGCTGTCCGCGTGGCCAGCGCTTGCGCTGCGGGGTGCCGCATGGTCATTGACGCACGACGACGGTTATCGGAGCCGTCCGCGTGGATGGCACCACGGCCGCCATGGCCATCGATGGAGCCACCGACACGGAGGTTCTCCGAGCGTTCGTGCGCGAGGTGTTGGTGCCTCCTCTGAGGCCCGGGGACATCGTCGTCATGGACAATCTGGCTCCTCATAAGAATGAGCCGACTATCGGCCTCATTGAAGCCGCTCGAGCCAATGCCCTGTTCCTGCACCCTAGCTGCAGCGTCTTGTTAGAGGTCGAACCGCAATGAGCGAATATGCCAGGAGCAATGGAAACGAGTGGAAGATTTGCTAAGGCAGGAATGGAGCCCGGAGCAAATCAGCGGGCACCTGAAGAGGAGAAAGGAAATGAAGATCAGCCACGAAAGAATCTATCAATATGTGTGGAGAGATAAGCGGGAAGGAGGACGGCTGCACGAGCACCTAAGAGGAGCGAGAAAGCAGAGGAGGAAGCGCTACGCAGGGAAAGACAGTCGAGGAAGAGTGGCCGGAAAACGACCGATTACAGAGAGACCAGCCTCCATCGAGAGACGAAGAAGGATCGGGCACTGGGAGATCGACACGGTTCTGGGGGGAAGAGGAAAAGACTGCATCCTGACCATGGTGGAGAGAAAAACCGGCTATCTGCTGATCGGAAAACTCAAGGCCAGAACCAGCGAGGAGGCCACCAGAGCAATCCTGGATTTTGTCAATGGACATTACGGGAGAATGAAAACGATCACGGCCGACAATGGCGCCGAATTCCACAGCTATCGTCAAATCGAGGAGCAAAGTGATGTGAAGTTTCTACTTTGCGACGCCGCACCACTCGTGGGAACGGGGAACCAACGAGAATACGAACGGCCTGATCCGCCAATATCTCCCGAAGCGTCAAAGCATGGCAAACTTAACTCAGGATCAATGCGACCGGATCGCGCTGAAAATCAATCTTCGTCCCAGAAAACGGCTAAACTTCAAAAACCCCTATGAATGCTTCTTCAATTAGTCCATCTTGTCGCACTTCAAAGTTGATGTCAGGTCTGTATTTTTAACTCCAGGAGACGCGGAAAGAAACATGGGACTGATCTGGAGATACAATAACCTCTCCGTAAGATGCGCCTTCTGCGGTTCTCAAAATATACTTGGTAGATTTGTCAGGCTGTATTTCAGATGTTCCTTCTGATACTCCACGAGAATCTTTGAGCCACTGAGAAATGATCTGCGGGGAATCCGTGAATGATCCTCGGAACGTTCTGGTGAATGAATTTCCTTCGGTATGAATCGAAAAATTCTGAGATGAGCTCGGAAAAGGCGCAAGCTGTCCCCACCGAATGGATAAATCAACCATTTCAGTCTTTTTGGTGGGATTGGCGTTATCTCGATCATTAGTCGGAAGAAGAAAAAGAGCGATGCAGCAAAAAATAAATACTGCAAAGGCAAGTGTAAGTATCCCGGCTCCGATAAGAATATTGCGAATCCAAAGCTTCATTTAAAATGACCTAACGCCAAGCTCAGCTGCCCCGAACGCGGGTTGGGGTTGGGACTCGCGTTGGAGGAATAACGGAACGTTCGTGAAAAAGTAGCGCGTCGCGGCTAGGGGTTAGCTGCAGCGCCTTGTTAGGGCAATAAATCACTTCACTCACAAGTAGATTCCTGATATGAGTGCTGCCAATGAGAGATTTGAAGATCAAAGAGGCGGCCCGCATCGAAGTAATCGACTTCGATGCACTCAATCTCCAATGGCCTGCCACGCGCGGCGCGCGCGATATTTTCAGAGAAAATGTGATCCGAACCGCGCGAATGGTTGAAGTTCCGGCATATGCCGCACTGACAGCGGACTTTCATCGACTCGCAATACACCGAGTTTGTGGCGGGGAGCCCACACAGGAAACGATCCCGCTAATTCATAGTAGAGGAGATGAGATAACCGAGATACTTGGAAGTTTAATCAATCAGGATACAGAAACCATTCGGATGTTCATGACGGGTCTAATTGCAAACCTTGACCAGTTCATTAAAAGGACAACCAACATAAATGAGGTGTTCGAGGCATTTCTCAACGGAGTATTGATCCAGGCATGGACCTCATTTGAAGTCGTGATGCGACAACTCTTACGCGATTCAACAAAATTGCATCCCGAATGCTTCTCTGCATTATCTCTGGAAGATTTAACGAATCTTCAAACCAAGAGTTATCAGAAACTCGAAAGTATTCGCAGGGCTTATATAATTGGATTCTCGAATTATCATAAAGTAACAAATCCGATCAATGAGCAGTGCGTTGATGCCCTCGGGGCTTCTCCGAAATATCTTGGTTCACAATGCCGGTCGCGTTGACGACATATTTCATCAAGGATGCGTGGAAAAACATCTCACGAAGTGGGCCGGATATGCAGAAAAAAGTGTATTCCCGACCACTGGAGATGACGTGTGCAGCTTAGTTGACGCGAATCTAAAATGCGGATATTTATTGATCGGAGCCGTGGACGACTGGCTAACAGCGAATAAACCAATCTGATGAACAACCTACCTACTTTAGAAGTAAAATGCGACCACTGCGATGGTCGTGGAAGTTTTAGTTGCCATGAGTCTGAAGACGGTAAGGAATCTTGTCATCGTTGCGGTGGCTCAGGATTCGTTCCGACGCCCATTGGCGCGCAAATCCTCGAACTAATTCGGCACAACTCTAAAGTAACCGTCAGCGCGGAGCTTCGCGTTTCTTCTGCTCGGTAGCCTTCTCGCGCTCTTCGCGCCATTCGGCTTCTCGTTTATCCACTTCGGATTTCGGAACAGCAATCACTTTGGACGCAAGAGCGGCCATTTTCTCAAAAGGCGTGGGCTCCGGTGGCGGGTGGTCACTCATTTCTTTCGTTTGCCTCTTTTGTTCTGTCGCTTACGCCGGAAGGTAGGAATCCGCTGTGAGCTTTTCCCACGTCAGCCGCTTTCCTATGATCCCGGCCATCGCTTTCAGGAATCGGCCTTGGTCTCCAGCCTCGTTCTTGCGTTCGTTGAAGCGGAAGACCTGTTCGTCAAGATAGCGGAACAGGTGGAAAGGTTCAACCGAGACGTAGGTGCCACGGATACCACGCTTGAGCAGGCTCCAGAAGTTCTCCGAGCCGTTCGTGTGGACGTTTCCCTTCACGTAGCACTCGGCATGATCCACAACCTTGTGTTGGAACTCCTTGGAAAGGTCATTGTAGGAGTTGAGGGCATCGGTGTGAACCTCCGCCTCCAGAAGGACGTATTTCTTCACGCGACCGATGAGAGCTTTCTTCGTGGGAGTCTTGGGCAGAACCTCAGCGATGATGCGCGAATGCTTGGGGCCGTGGCGCTCTAGGAGGCCCATTACGGCGGTTTTACCGGCCATGCCCGTTCCGTTGATGCCTCGGCCAATCTTCGTGTGCTTGTGCATGTTCCGCGCCTTGCCGCCGATGTAGCTCTCGTCCACTTCAACGATTCCTCCGATCTTCTCTTTGATGATGCTGCCGGACTGCATGGCGAGGCGGATGCGCTGGAGCATGAACCAGCCCGTGCGCTGGGTGACGCCGAGGGCGCGGCCGATTTCGTAACTGCTGATTCCGTTCTTGGCGTTGGCGATGAGCCAAAAGGCGCAAATCCACTTGTCATAGCTGATAGGGCTATCCTCCAAGATCGTGCCGACGCGGATCGTGAATTGCTTCTTGGTCTTGCACTCCTTGCAGGTCCAGAGCTTGCGAGTGGAAACGAAACTCACTTTGTCACCGCCGCAGCGAGGGCAGCAAACTTTGCCATCGGGCCAGCGAATGTTCTTCATGAACTCGAACGCTTTTTCTTCGTCCGAAAAGTATTTGATCGCCCCTTGAAGCGTCGTGGGAAACTCAGATTCAACCTTCATTTCTCTCTTTTAGCTAAAGAGAGATTGTGAGTCAAGTGATTTATTGCCTTAAAAAGGGAGATCAAGATCATCGAAGATCAGATGTGGATGGCTGTCAGAAATTCAGAGGTGATGGCGCGGTCGAAGCAAAAGCCCCGACTTGAATGCTGAAAAAGAGCCGAGCCAATGTCGTGAGCCGCAGAATCCAAAAGGACAATGATCGTGAACGGCTCACAGACGCCGGTAGATGCTTTTAATCAGGGCTAACGCCAAGCTCAGCTACCCCGAGCGCGGGTGGAGCTCTTGGGTGAGCGTGGACAGAAAGGATGGGCGGTCGTGAAAAGTTGACGCGCGGCGGCTAGGGGTTAGCTGCAGCGTCTTGTTAGCCCGCATTTTTACTTTCTTGGCCAAATCCAATAAGATTCCCGTCAGGGTCAGCAATAACA
>DATCRI010000052.1 GCA_036569045.1 Chthoniobacterales bacterium
CGCCAGAATGGCCCGAACAAATCTCCTTCCGCTCACGGCTTCGCTCCCATCCTGGCAATTCGCGCGCGCAGGCGCTTCTCGAAGTCCGGCAGCTTCGTCTCGCCATCGGTCAGCACGGCTCGCGACCGGCCACCGTTCCGCCACAACCGCAAGCCTGCCGCGCGCGTTTCGCGAGCGCCTCGAGGTCGGCCGCGGTGAAGTGCGCCGCGAAGTCGCTGGCGACAACCACGGTCTTCCCGCCCCGGCCGGACTTCTCCCGACGCAGGACGACGCGACCGGGGGAAATCCGGGATTTCGGACCGGGGATTTCGGATTCCGCGGGGCCCGCGGGCAGGCCGTCCAATTGGAGGGCGGCGAAAGGGTTCGCCGCGAGCGGTTGCTGCGATTGGGAGACGGGAATCTTTTTCGCCACGTCGGAAGAATTAGCGCGGGAAAGCACGAAGGCCACGGAGAAATTCCCCGTGGCCTTCGCGGTCAATTTTGCGGATCGCGTTACTTCGCGGCGCGCTTGCGGGCGTTCGCGTCGAGGATCTTCTTGCGGAGGCGGAGCGTCTTCGGCGTGGCCTCGACGTATTCGTCGGGCGCGATGTATTCCAGCGACCGCTCGAGGCTCATGACGAGCGGAGGCGCAAGCGAGATGCCCTTGCCGTCGCCCTGCGAACGCATGTTCGTGAGCTTCTTGGCCTTGCAGGGATTCACCGGCATGTCGTCCGCGCGGGCGTTTTCGCCCACGATCATGCCTTCGTAGATTTCCTCCTGGGGCCCGATGAAGAGGCGGCCGCGCTCCTGGATGGACTCCAGCGCGTAGGCCATGCTGGTGCCGCCTTCCATGGAGACGAGCACGCCGCGGCTGCGGCTGGGGATGTCGCCCTTGTGCGGGCCGTATTCCTTGAAGAGGTGCGAGGCGATGCCGTGGCCCTTCGTGACGTTCACGAGGTCGGTCTCGAAGCCGATCAAACCACGCGTCGGGATGGTGGCCTCGACGAGCACGCTGTGCGGGTTGTGCTCCATGTTCACGATGTCGGCCTTGCGGCCGGCAAGCGACTGAAGGATGTCGCCGAGGTTGTCCGGCGGCACGTCGACGTAGAGGCTCTCGATCGGCTCGAGCAGGTTGCCGGCTTCATCACGCTGGAAAATGACCTCGGGGCGCGAGACGAGAATCTCGAAACCCTCGCGGCGCATCTGCTCGACGAGCACGGCGATCTGCATTTCGCCACGGGCCTTCACGTCGAACTGCGCGGCGTTGTCCGTCTCCGAGACGTTGATCGAGACGTTTGTGCGCGTCTCCTTGATGAGGCGGTCCTTGATCTGGCGGGCGGTGAGCAACTTGCCCTCGCGACCGGCCAGCGGGCCGTCGTTCACGCAAATCTTCATCGCGATGGTGGGAGGGTCGATGTCCACGAACGGCAGCGCCTCGCGGTCTTCGCTATCGACGAGCGTCTCGCCGATGAAGATTTCCTCGAAGCCCGTGATGCCCACGATGTCGCCGGCGCCGGCGCTCTCGATCTGGATCTTCTCGAGACCCGCATGGCTGAAGAGCGCCGTGACGTTCTTGCGCTCCTTCGTGCCGTCCTTGTGCACGCAGACGATCGGCTGGCCGACCTTCACGCTGCCGCTGATGATGCGGCCGTAGGCGATTCGGCCGAGGTAGTCGCTGTAGTCGAGGTTCGAGACGAGGAACTGGAAGAAATCCTGGTCGGCCTTCGGCGGCGGCGGAATGTGCTTCACGATCGCCTCGTAGAGCGGCTCCATGTTGTCGCTCTCCTCGTCGACCTCGTTCTTGGCAAAGCCCTGCTTGGCGGAGGCGTAGATATGCGGGAAGTCGAGCTGCTCGTCGTTCGCGTCGAGCTCGAGGAAGAGCTCGAACACCATGTCGAGCACCTTGTGCGGACGGGCGTTCTCGCGGTCGATCTTGTTGATGACGACGATCGGCTTGAGGCCGTTTTCCATCGCCTTCTTGAGCACGAACTTCGTCTGCGCCTGTGGGCCGTCGTGGCTATCGACGATGAGCAGCACGCCGTCGACCATCTTCATGATGCGCTCCACCTCGCCGCCAAAGTCGGCGTGGCCGGGAGTGTCGACGACGTTCACATGATAGTCCTTCCAGCGGAAGGCGGCGTTCTTGGCGCGAATGGTGATGCCTTTCTCGCGCTCGAGATCCATCGAGTCCATCATGCGCTCGTCGGTCTTTTGATTGGCGCGGAAGGTGCCAGCCTGCTTGAGGAGCTGGTCCACGAGCGTGGTCTTGCCATGGTCGACGTGAGCGATGATGGCGATGTTGCGAATATTATCCATAAAGAGTCCCCGCCCGGAAAAGCGGACGCGCACTATGTCGGCACTCCCCCGGCGTGTCAATGGGCGCGCAAGCCTCAATTTCGCCATCCTGGGGCAGCGAAAGTCACTCGCGAACGCGCAAACGAAGCTTCCGCCCGCGTTTACTGCATGCAGCAGCACCCACCGAGGACGGCGGCGGTCGCCAGCAAGGCGAGGCATTTCCAAAGAGCGGACATGCGCCGAAGCATTGCGACGAACGCACCCGAGTAAAGCGAAGAATTTGCACCCGACGCGGGAGTGACGTTATGTGGCGACATGCTTCGGATTTTCGCCCTGCTCGCGATCTGCATTCCCACCGCCCTCGGGGCGCAACTCCCCCTCAGCACGACCTTCAAGGGCACCGCGAAGTTCCATCGCCTCGTCTCCCAAGCCCAAAGCGAAAACTGGCGCGCTCTCCCCATCGGCGACCGCACCGCCCGCGTCGGCATGGCCCTGCTCGGCACGCCCTACGTGAACTACACCCTCGAGATCGACGACCACATCGAGGCCCCCAGCGTGAACCTCAACGGCCTCGACTGCTGGACCTTCTACGAGGTCTCCCTCGCCTTCGCCCGCATGATCAAGGCCAAGCCCGTCGGCGCCACCCCGCAGGACCTCCTCAAATACATCGAGCTCGAGCGCTACCGCGGCGGCAAATGCACCGGCAGCTACCTCTCCCGCATGCACTTCCTCGAGGAAGTCTTCGCCGACAACACCCGCCGCGGCCTTTCCGTGAACCCCACCCGCGACCTCGGCGGCGTGCGCATCTCCCGCAACATCACCGAGATGACCTCCGCCTGGCGCAGCTATCGCTACCTCGTCCACAACCGCAACCTCCTCCCCGGCATGGCCACCATCCAGCAGCGCGTCTCCGCTCTGCCCGTCTATTACATCCCCCGCTCCAAGGTCGCCGGCATCGAGAAATACCTCCGCAGCGGCGACATCATCGCCATCGTCTCCGCGGACCGCTCCGGCTACACCTCCCACGTCGGCATGGCCGTGAAGCGGCCCGACGGCACTCACTACATGCACGCCACCTCCAGCCGCAGCCACGGCCGCAAAGTCGTCCTCGACGACCGCATCTCCCAATACCTCAAACGCTCCAGCGACCATATCGGCATCATCGTCTACCGTCCGCTGGATATTTAAATCAGGCGGCTGATCGCGTCGCTTCGTCCCCGATTCTTCAGAAGAACCACCCTTCTCGAAATGCAGAAGGGGCCGCCACACGACGAAGGCAGCCTTCGAAAAACGCGGAAAGGCCTTTCTTCCGCCTCAGATGGCATTCCGAAAACCCGGAATGGCCTGCCACACGGCGAAAACCGCCTTCCGCAGACGCGGAATGCCCCGTCACACGCCGGAGTTGGCATTCCCCAAACCCGGAATGCCCCTCCCCATGGCTGAAGGAGGCCTCCAAGGATTGCGAACGGCCGTCCTTCGAGGAAGCCGAATGGGAAATCAGGCCGCCGGAGGGCAGGGCGGCCGGGGTCGGGCGGCCCGGGCCTGGCGGCGCTCCACGAAGCCCATGATCACGACGTAGAACACGGGCGTGAGCATGAGGCCGAAGAAGGTGACTCCCAGCATGCCGGAGAAGACCGCCGTGCCGAGGGCCTGCCGCATCTCCGCACCGGCGCCGCTGGCCAGCATGAGCGGCAGCACGCCGAGCACGAAGGCGAAGGACGTCATCAAAATCGGGCGCAGGCGCAGGTGGCAGGCCTCGACGGCGGCGTCGAAGCGCGATTTGCCGTCGCGTTCCTGGATCTGCTTCGCAAACTCGACGATGAGGATGGCGTTCTTGCACGCGAGGCCGACGAGCACGATGAAGCCGACCTGCGTGAGGATATTGTTGTCGAGGCCGCGCAACCACACGCCACTGATGCCCGCGAGCAGGCACATCGGGACGATGAGGATGATGGCGAGGGGCAGCGACCAGCTCTCGTATTGCGCGGCGAGCGTGAGGAAGACGAAGAGCACGCAGAGCGGAAAGATCAGCACGGCGGTGTTGCCGGCGATGATCTGCTGGAAGGCGATATCGGTCCACTCGAAGCCAAAGCCGGCGGGCAGCTTCTCCTTCGCGACCTTTTTGACGGCGTCGATGGCCTGGCCCGAGCTGAAGCCCGGCAACGTGTCGCCGCTGACATCCGCGGCGGGATACAGGTTGTAACGGACGACGCGATCGGGGCCGGTCTTTTCCTGGATGTTCACGAGCGAGCCGAGCGGCACGATCGCGCCGCTGGTGCTGCGGGTCTTGAGCTGGGCTATGTCCTCGGGGCTGTCACGGAAGCGGGCCTCGCCCTGCGCGGTGACGCGGTAGGTTCGGCCGAAGAGGTTGAGCTCGTTGACGAATTCCGACCCGAGATAGACCTGCAGCGTGGCGAAGATTTCCTCGAGCGGAACGCCGAGCTTCTTGGCCTTCTCGCGGTCGATGTCCGCGTAGATCTGCGGGGTGGAGACGCGGAATGGCGAGAAGATGGAGGTGAGTCCCGGCGTCTCGCGGAGCGCGGCGGCGAATTTGTCCACGGCCTGCTGGAGCGCGCCCAACCCGGCGCCCGAGCGATCCTGCACGAAGAGCTTGAAGCCGCCGCCGGTGCCGAGGCCGCGCACGGGCGGCGGCGGGATGACGACGATGATGGCATCCGGAATGGCGGCGAATTTCTTGCGCAGCGCGGCCATGATTTCCAGGCCGCTCTGGTGGCCGGCTTTCACGCGTTCGTCGAAGGGCTTGAAGGGCGTGAAGACGGCGCCAGCATTCGAGGCGTTGGCGCGGGTGGCGCCAGAGAAGCCGGCGAAGGCGACGGCGTCGAGCACACCGGGAGTCTCCAGCGCGAGGCGAGTGACTTCCTTCACGACGGCGTCGGTGCGCTCGAGCGAAGCGCCGTCGGGCAGCTGGATGGCGACGATGCCGTAGCCCTGATCGACCGGCGGAATGAAGCCGATGGGAACCTTGGTGAAGGCGTAATACGTGAAGCCGAGCAGGAGCGCGTAAACGACAAGAGCGAGCGCGGATTTGCGAATGATGCGGCTAACGGCGCTCGAGTAGCGGTGCGAGATCCAGTCGAAGAAGCGGTTGAACCCGCGAAAGAACCAGCCGAAGAGGAAATTCCACAGCCGGGTGAACCAGTCGCAGGTGTCATCTTTCGACCGCAGCAGGATCGCGCCGAGCGCGGGGCTGAGCGTGAGCGAGACAAACGCGGAAATGACCGTGGAGACGGCGATCGTGAGCGCGAACTGCTGGTAGAACAGGCCGGTGATGCCCGAAACGAACGCGGTGGGGATGAACACCGCCGACAGCACGAGGGCGACGGAGATCACCGGGCCGCCGACCTCCTCCATCGCGCGGAAGGCGGAGTCCTTCGGGCTCATGCCTTCCTCGATGTGGCGCTCGATGTTTTCGACGACCACGATGGCGTCGTCGACGACGATGCCGATGGCGAGCACGAGACCAAAGAGGGTGAGGTTGTTCAGCGAGAAGCCGAGCGCGGCCATTACGGCGAATGTGCCGATGAGCGACACGGGAATCGCGATGAGCGGGATCACCGAGGCCCGCCAGCTCTGCAGGAAGACCATGATGACAATGACGACGAGGATGACCGCCTCGAAGATCGTGTGCACGACGGCGTTGATGGACTCCTGAATGAACGTCGTGGGGTCGTAGATGATGCGGTATTCCAGCCCGGGCGGGAAATCGGCGCTGAGTTCCCTGATCTTCGCGCGCACGGCTTCCGCGGTAGCGAGGGCGTTCGATCCCGGACGCTGCTGGACGATCATCGCCACGGCCGGTTTCCCACCGAGGTAACTGTTCACCGAGTAGTCGAGCGCGGCGAGCTCTACCCGCGCGACGTCGCGCACCTTGACGATGCGCCCGGAGGTGCCGGTCTTCACGACGATGTCCTTGAACTGCTCGGGATCCGTGAGCCGCCCGAGCGTGGTGACCGTGTATTGGAACGAATTTCCCCTGGGCACGGGCTGCTGCCCGATCACGCCGGCCGCGACCTGGACATTCTGCTCCTGCAACGCCTTCACGACGTCGGTCGCCGTGAGGTCGAGGCTACTCAGCTTGTCGGCGTCGAGCCAGACGCGCATGCTGTATTCGCGGCCGCCGACGACGTTGATCTGCCCGACGCCATCGAGGCGGCGAAGCTGCTCGCGGACCTGCAGGAACGCGTAGTTACTGATGTAGAGCTGGTCGTAGCGGTTGTCGGGCGAGATGAGGTGCACGACGAGCAGCAGGTCGGGCGAGCTCTTGTCGACCTTCACGCCGATGCGCCGAACTTCCTCGGGCAATCGCGGCTCCGCGATGGCGACGCGGTTCTGCACAAGCACCTGCGCGGTATCGAGATTCGTGCCGATCTTGAAGGTGATCGTGATGTTGAGCTGCCCGTCGGCCGTGGCCTGCGACGAGAGATACAGCATGTTTTCCACGCCGTTGATCTCCTGCTCGATCGGCGTGGCGACCGTGTCGGCGATCACCTCGGGATTCGCTCCGGGATACGACGCCGTCACGACGATCGTGGGCGGCACGACGTTGGGATACTGCGCGATCGGCAGTTGCGGAAACGAGATGGCCCCGACGATCACGATGACCATCGAGAGCACGGCCGCGAAGATCGGCCGCTCGATGAAAAAGCGCGAAATGTTCATGAAGCCTTCTTGTCGGAAGGCGGGACGGAGCCGTCGCCCTTGGTTTCGTCGGGCCGGGCATCGACCGTCGCCCCCGGGCGCACGCGCTGGAGGCCGCGGGTCACCACCTTCTCCCCGGTCTCGAGGCCCTCGCGGATCACCCGCAACCCCTCGTAAATCGGCCCGAGCGTGACCTTGCGGTAATCGACCGTGCCGTCGGGCTTCACGACATTTACGAACTTGTTCGACTGGTCTGTGATGATTGCCTGATCGGGCACGAGCACAGCCTCGTATTCTCCGGAACCAGCCAGCCGCACGCGGGCAAACATCCCGGGCGTGAGCTGCAGATCGGCGTTCGGGAAAACCGCGCGCCCCTGAATCGTGGACGTCTGCTCGTCGAGCGCGTTCTCGACGAAGTTCATTTTTCCCTTGTGCGAAAACGTGTCTTCGTCAGCGAGTTGCAATTCGACGGGATTCGCGGTCGTGCGCGAGCTGGGGCGCTTTCCTTCACGAGCAAGTCGCTGGTATTTGAGATACGCGCGCTCGTCGGCCTCGAAATAGCAATAGATGGGGTCCAGCGAAACGATCGTCGTGAGGAGCGTGGGATTCGACGCGTCACTGCCGGTGATGAGGTTACCCTCGGTGACGAGCTTTCGACTGATTCGACCACTGATCGGCGCCGTGACGCGCGTGAAGCTGAGATTGAGTTTCGCTTCGTTGTAGTCGGCCTGCGCGGACTGGTAGGCGGCCTGGGCCTGCAGCAGCTCGTTGCGTCGGGAATCGATCTCCTCCTGCGCGATCACCTTGTCCGCAGCGAGCTTGACCGTGCGTTTGTCGTTGAGCTGGGCGAGTTTGAGCTTGGCGTCTGCCTGCTGGAGATCACCGCCCGCGCGCTCGAATTTCGCCTCGTAGGGGCGGGGATCGATGACGAAGAGCAAATCTCCGGCCTTCACGAACTGGCCATCGGTGAAATGCACGGACTCGAGTGTGCCGCTCACGCGAGCCGCCACATCGACCTTGTCGATCGCCGCCAGTCGACCGGTGTATTCGTCCCATTCGACAATTTTCTTGCCGATGGCCGGGGTCACGAAGACCACCGGCTTCACCGCCGCCGGCGGAGTCGTCGGTTTTCCGCAGCCCGCCAATCCCACTCCCCCGACCACCAGAAGCGAGAGCCGGGTTATCGTCCGAATAATGCCATTCACTGGCGCGAAACTAGGCCGAGGTTCGACCATCGTCAAACGACCTGACCGCTTTTAAAGCAAAGCTCCCGAACTATTCGCCTCCGCGTCTGGCGGATTTTCTTGACGGAAATTGAGCGATGTGGTGGAAAGTGGGGCGAAGTGGAGCCCAGTGGTATGTAAACCCTAAGCCCGAATGCCAACGGAATCAACAAGCGGAACGATTTACGCCGGAGAATTTCTTCGCACGATGGATGCGAAGAACCGCGTAACCGTTCCTTCCGAATGGCTCGGGAAAGAAGGCGAAGTGTTCTTCGTCCTTCCGGCGAAAGAAAAACTCAGCGTCATGCCGGCTGCGGAACTTGCCCGCCAGGAGCAGACGGTGAACGAAATGCTTCCCGCCGGCGCCCAGCGCCAGGAGATGATCCGCCGGATCTACAGTTCCGCCCGCCGGTTGGAGCCGGACAAGCAGGGCAGAATCCTGCTGCCCGACGAATATTGCAAGCGTGCCGACCTGAATGGCGAAGTCGCCTTCGTCGGCGTGAAGGACAAGTTCGAGATCTGGAGTGCCGCGAAACGGTCGAACGAGGCGCAGAAAGAACCGGAATACACCGAAGATCAGCTCAAGGTCCTGGAGGCATTGGGACTCGAGCAATGACGACTTTCGCCGAATGAGGACGCCCCGCTGATGAGCAAGGCCGGTCGCAAGTTTTTCTGCGGATTCTCCGCCTCGAAAGACGCGAACGGTCAGCCCGCCGGCGCCGCCATCCTCAAACTCAAACCACGCAATGCATATGAACTGCTTGGACTTCGAAGACCCGCTCGACCTGCTCTTGGAAAACTCTGAGCCCGCGCCTGGCTGCATGGACTACCACATTCCCGTCCTCGCCGAGGAGGTCGTCACCTTCCTGCGGCCCGCTCCCGGCATCCTGTTCCTCGACGGCACTCTTGGCGGAGGCGGCCATTCCGAGCGGTTGCTGCAAGCCGGCGCTCGCGTGATCGCGCTCGACCGCGATACGGACGCCCTCACCTTTGCCGGCGAGCGCCTTGCGCCCTTTGCCCATCGCCTCACCCTGCGCCAGGCGAACTACGCCGACGCCGGCGCCGTGCTCGATTCCCTGGGGATCGAAAAGATCGGCGGTGCGTTGATCGACATCGGCGTGTCCTCGCACCAGCTGGATACCGCCGGCCGCGGCTTCTCCCTCATGCACGATGGCCCGCTCGACATGCGCATGGGCACGGACACCCCGCTGACCGCCGCGCATCTCGTGAACGAAGCTTCGCCCGAGGAACTCATCCGCATCCTGCGCGAATATGGCGAGGAGAACTCCGCCACCCGCATCGTAGCCCACCTCGTGGATCGCCGTCGCACCCAGCGTTTCGAGACCACCGGCCAGCTCGCCGAGGCCGTTTCCGAGGTCATCCCCCGCACCGGCCGGCGCCACCCGGCCACGCGCGTGTTCCAGGCCCTGCGCATCGCCGTGAACGACGAGCTCGGCTCGCTCCAGCGCGGCCTCGACGCGATCAGCGGCCGACTCGCCCGCGGAGCGCGCTTTGGCGTGATCACCTTTCACTCGCTCGAGGACCGCATCGTGAAGCGTTACTTCAAGCACCGCAGCTCCGAGTGGCTCGACCGCCCCGAGTGGCCGGAGCCTCGCCGCAATCCCGACCGCGTCTTCCGTCTTTTGACTCCGCATCCCATCGATCCCTCGCCCGAGGAGATCGAGGCCAATCCACGCGCCCGCAGCGCCAAACTTCGCATCGTCGAGCACATCTAAAAGCCATGAATGCCACTTTGAATCGTCCCCGCACCGGTCGCTCCTCCAGCCGCGCGATCAATTCCGTCCAGCTCTCCCGCGTGTTCCTGTTCTTCCTCGTTGCCCTCGTCGCCGGCGGCGCCGGGCTGTGCTACGTCTCCCTCAAGAACACCCAGCACGCCCTCGGCGACCGCGTCCGTGAGACCGAGCGCCAGCTCCGCGAATTCCGCGATCGCAACCACGACTACGCCAGCCGCATCGAGAGCCTGTCCTCCCGCATGGCCCTGCGCCGCAAGCTCGAGTCTGGCTTCATCGCGATGATCCCCGTGCCTGCCACGGCCATCGCCCGCCTTTCCCCCCCCGCCGTCGCGACGCCTGATGGCGAGCTGCGCACGGCCTCCGTCGTCAACCCCCTCATGCGTCCGTGAGGTGGAATGCCCATACTCGGATCACTCTTGCCAGCGCGTTCCTCGGGCTGCTTTTTACCGGTTTTTCGTCGCGGCTGATTTATATCGCCGTCGCCAAACACGACGAATACTCGACCCTCGCGGCCGAGAAGAACTCCATCCGGCAGACAATCCCGGCCCGCCGGGGGCTAATCTATGATCGCAATGGCGAGGTGCTCGCGGAGAATTCCCCCGTGCGCACCGCCTTCGCCGACGGCACGCACATCGAGGATCCCCGCAAGGTCGCCGAAATCGTCGCGCCGTTTCTCCAGATCCCGGTCGATGAACTGACCGCCAAGATCACGACCCCGCGCCGCTACGCCGTGCTCCGCCACGAGGTGCCGGCCGAGATCGCGTTCAAGATCACCCGCGCTCTGGAGGCCGCGAAGCTGCGCGGCATCTATTTCGAGAACGACAGCATCCGCGTGCACCCGAACGGCTCGATGCTCTGCCACGTGATGGGCTTCCTCAATCACGAGCGCCAGGGCATCCAGGGCGTCGAGGCCGCGATGGACGAATACCTCAGCGGGCAGGACGGCTTCCGCTACATCGAGCGCGACCGCACCGGCCAGGAGCTCGTCGTGTATCGTGGCCAGGAACGCGAGGCGCGAAATGGCCTCAATGTCACCCTCACGATCGACATGGGCCTACAATCCATCGTCGAGGACGAACTCGACGCAGCGGTGAAGACGCTCAAGCCGCAGACCGCCGTGTGCATCATGGCCGACCCGAAGACCGGCGAAATCCTCGCAATGGCGAGCCGCCCGAACTTCGAACCCGACTCCATCGGCACCGCGAAGCCCGAGCAGATGAAGAACCACTCCGTGATCGACATGTTCGAGCCCGGTTCGACCTTCAAGATCGTCGTCGCCTCCGCCGCGCTCAACGAAGGCATCATCAATACCGAGACCCGCATCAACTGCGAAGGCGGTCGCTTCGCCTATGGCGGCAAGATTCTCCGCGACCACCATGGTTACGGGTCCATCCCGGTGCACGACATCCTCATGAAGTCGTCGAACATCGGCTCCGCCAAGATGGCGCTGATGATGGGCGAGCAGACCTTCTACGAATACATGAAGCGCTTTGGCTTTGGCGAACGCACGGGCATCGAGCTCCCCGGTGAAATCACCGGCCTCGTGCCGCCGCCCTCGCGCTGGGACAAGCTCACCATCACCCGTATGCCGATGGGTCAGGCCGTCGGCGTGACCGCCCTGCAGGCCGTGCAGGCCATGAGCGTGATCGCCAACGGCGGCAAGCTCATCGCCCCGCACATCGTAAAGTCGCTTTCCGACGTCGATGGCAAGGTCATCCGCGAGTTCCGGCCCGCCGTCATCCGCGAGGTGGTGAATTCGCAGACCGCCGCGATCGTCAGCAACGCCCTCGCTGACGTCGTCAGCCCCAAAGGCACCGCAATCCTCGCCTCGGTCCCCGGTTTCCGCGTCGCGGGCAAGACCGGCACCGCCCAGATCGCCAAGCCCGGCGGCGGCTACTACGAAAACAAATACCTCGCGTCGTTCCTCGGTTACATGCCGCAGGAAGACCCGGCCTTCGTCTGCCTCGTCATGATCCAGGATCCGAAGGTCGGCCCCGAGCTTTACTACGGCGGCCTCGTCGCCGCCCCGATCTTCGCGCGCATCGCCGAGCGCGCCGCCCGCTATCTCGATCTCCAGCCCGTCATGCGCGCCGAAGCCGTCACCCAGGTGGTTTCGAACGTCAAGGACAAGGGAGACGCCGTCGACCAATGAGCCTGACCCTCGATAAACTTCTCGAAAAAGCCGGCGTGCAACCGCCACCCGGCGCCGCCGACGCGCGCATCGACGCCGTCTGCTACGACTCCCGCCGCGCCGCGGCGGGCTCGCTGTTTTTTGCCCTGCCCGGGGCCCAGGCCGACGGCGCGAAGTTCGCGCTCGATGCCGTCGCCCGCGGCGCGACCGCCGTGCTCGCCGAATCGCCCATTCCCGGCTGCACCGTGCCCCAGGCGCTCGTCTCGAATGCCCGTGAGGCCATGGCGGATGTCTCCCGCGCCTTCTACGGAGATCCCTCCGCCAGCCTGCGCACGGTCGGCATCACAGGCACGAACGGCAAGACGACCACCGCCTTCCTCGTCAAGCATCTGCTCGACGCCGCCCAGCTCCGCTGCGGCCTGCTCGGCACCATCCGCTACGTCGTCGGCGACGAATCGCTGCCCGCCGCCCGCACCACGCCGGAGTCCGCCGACGTGCAGGAGCTCTTCGCCAGGATGCGCGACGCCGGCAGTCGCGCCGTCGCGATGGAAGTCTCCAGCCACGCCCTCGCCCAGCACCGCGTGCGCGGCGTCGCCTGGGACGCGGCGGTCTTCACGAATCTCACGCAGGACCATCTCGATTATCACAAGACGATGGACCGGTATTTCGACGCGAAGGCTTCGCTCTTCGAGACAATGTATCACCAGAAGGGCAAGCGCGGCAAAAGCGTGATCAATCTCGACGATCGCTACGGCCAGCGCCTGCTCGAGCGTCTGCCGAAGCCCGCAAAACCGATCACCTACGGCCTTGGCGTGCGCGCCGAATTCCGCGCCATCGACGCGACGTTCGACGTCCATGGCACGAAATACAAACTCGAGGCCAAGGGGCGCCAATACCTCGTGCGCCTGCCGCTCATCGGCCGGTTCAACGTCTACAACTCTCTCGCCGCGCTCGCCGCGTCCACCGCGCTCGGCCTCGAGCTGCGCGCCGCCGTCACCGCCATGGCGAATGCCCCGCAGGTGCCCGGTCGCCTCGAGCGCGTGCCCGCCCGCCGCAATTTCTCCGTTTACGTCGACTATGCTCATACGGACGACGCCTTGACCAACGTCCTGAGCACGCTTCGCGATCTCGGTCCCCATCGCCTCATCGTGGTCTTCGGCTGCGGTGGCGATCGGGACCGCGCGAAGCGCCCTTTGATGGCTCGCGCTGCCGAGCAACTCGCGGACTACACGATTGTCACATCCGACAATCCCCGCACCGAGGATCCCGAGGCGATCCTCGCCGACATTCGCAAAGGCCTGCGCGGCGCCGCCCACGAGACCATCGTGGATCGCCGCGAGGCCATCTACCGCGCCATCGCGCTCGCCGGGGAAGGCGACGTCGTGCTCATCGCGGGCAAAGGCCACGAGACCTACCAGGAGGTCAATGGCCAGCGCACTCCCTTCGACGACGTTTCGGTTGCCCGAAACGCCATTGAAGCCAAACCCATCGAGCTCGACGAATAAACCTAACGCGCATGGACCCACTCCAACTCACAGAAATTGCCGAACTCTGCGGCGGCCACCTCATCGGCCGGGGCACGAAAATCGTGTCGCGCATTTCGAAGGACACTCGCGCCATCCAGCGCGGGGACCTCTACCTTGCGTTGCGCGGGGGCAATTTCGACGGGAACGAGTTCGTCCCGACCGCCATCGAGAAAGGCGCCGCCGCCGCCATCATCGACCGCGACATCGAAGTGCCCGCCGACTTCCCGGTCATCCGCGTCGCCGACGGCCAGACCGCTCTCCAGCGCCTCGCTGCCGCCTGGCGCGACCAGCTCACCCTGCGCGTCGTCGGCATCACCGGCAGCAGCGGCAAGACAAGCACCAAGGAATTCACCGCCGCCGTGCTCGGCGCGCGATTCACGGTCACCAAGACACACGGCAACCTCAACAATCACCTCGGCCTCCCTCTCACGATCCTCAGCGCGACCAGTTCCGACCAGGCCGCCGTCTGGGAAATGGGCATGAACCATCCCGGCGAGATCGCCCCCCTGGCCGCCCTTGCCCGGCCCGACGCCGCCATCGTGACGAACATCGGCGTCAGCCACATCGAGTTCTTCGGCAGCCGCAACGGCATCGCGGCCGAGAAGGGCGAACTCATCCGCGCCGTGCATCCTGACGGCGCCGTCATCATCCCCGCGGACGACGACTACGCCGACTTTCTCGCCGAACGCGGCCGCGGCCGCCGCATCATTCGCTGCGGCCTCTGCGAGGGCGCCGACGTTCGCGCCGAATCCATCGAACTTACCGCCAACGCCGCGGAATTCACCGTTCACGCGTTTGGCGAAAGCGCCCGGGCGGAACTGCCAGCCACCGGCGAGCACATGGTTCGCAATGCGCTGCTCGCCATCGCGGCCGGGCTCGACTTCGGCCTCTCGCTCGAGGAATGCCTCGCCGGCCTCGCCGACGCAAAGCTCACCGGCGGCCGCCTCGAGCAAAAGCTTATCCGCGGCGTGCGCTTCTTCGACGACACCTACAACGCGAATCCCGACTCCGTCGAAGCCGCCCTCAAAACGCTGGCCGCCGTGCCCGCCACCGGCCACCGCATCGCCGTTCTCGGCCGCATGGGCGAACTCGGCAGCTACGCGCTCACCGGTTACGAACGCGTCGGGCGCGCCGCCGCCGCCGCAGTGCAGACGCTCGTCGCCGTGGGGCCGGAGACCGCCCCGCTCAGTGCCGCCGCCCGCCGCGCCGGCCTCCGCAACCTTTACGAGGCCACCGATACGTCGGAGGCCGCCCGCGTGCTGCGCGACATCACCCACGAGGGGGATCTCGTGCTCGTGAAGGGCAGTCGCTCCGCCCACATGGAGCAAGTCCTCGGAGAATTCTGATGCTTTACTACCTCTACGACCTCAGCGAATCGCTGATCAAACAGGGCTTTGCCGGCGATCTGGCGAAAGCGCTCAATGTTCTTCAATACATCACCTTTCGGGCGATCTGCGCGGCGGTCACCGCCTTCCTGCTCTGCCTGTTCTTCGGCAACCGGGTCATCCGCAAACTCATTTCGCTGAAGTTCGGCCAGCCGATCCGCACCGCCGAGGAAGTGAACAAGCTATTCGAACTTCACGGCGCGAAAAAGGGGACCCCGACGATGGGGGGCATCCTCATTCTCGGCTCGGTCATCATTTCCTCCCTGCTCTGGGCTCGCCCGACGAACGGTTTCGTCTGGCTCGTCCTGATCTCGACCGTCTTCCTCGGCGGCATCGGCTTCTACGACGACTACCTCAAGATCGCGAAAAAAAGCTCCGACGGGATCAGCAGCCGTCTCAAGTTCGCGCTCCAATGCATCCTCGCCGCCGGCTTCACCGCGTTCTTCTTCCATGACGCGAAACTCTGGGAGCAGGCCCAGTCGCTTTATCTGCCGTTCTTCAAGGAACCGGTGCTCATGCACCTCGGATTCGGCGCCTTCATTCTTTATCTCCTTGTGATCGTCGGCACCTCGAACGCCGTGAACCTCACCGACGGTCTCGACGGCCTGGCCGCCGGGTGCAGCACCACCGTGGCCGCGACCTACGGGATGCTCGCCTACGTTGCCGCCACGGCTCCCGCCGCGCGTTATCTCCAGATCCCCGAGGTGCCCGAGGCTGGCGAACTCACCGTCCTCTGCCTCGCGCTCGCCGGCGCCTGTCTCGGTTTCCTCTGGTGGAACTGCCACCCGGCCCGCGTGTTCATGGGCGACACCGGCTCGCTGGCAATCGGCGGCATGCTCGGCGCCGTCGCCATCTGCACAAAGCAGGAGATCCTGCTCATCATCGTCGGCGGCGTGTTCGTCATCGAGGCCGGCTCCGTGATTCTGCAGGTCGCCAGCTTCAAACTCACCGGCAAGCGCATCTTCCGGATGTCGCCCATCCATCACCACTTCGAACTCAGCGGCTGGAAGGAAAGCACCGTCATCGTGCGCTTCTGGATCATGTCCATCCTCTTCGCGCTCATGGGCCTCGCGACCCTCAAACTCCGATGATCTACTCCGGAAAAAACGCGCTCGTTCTCGGTCTCGGTCACAGCGGAGAAGCCGCCGCCGCGCTGCTCAAGGAGGAAGGCGCCACCGTCACCGTCGCCGACAGCACCGACAATCCTAGCGTGCGCGAAAAGGCCGCAAAGCTGGAGACGCTCGGGATTCGCACGCTCCTCGGCGCCAACGCGGACGCGGATCCTGCATCCTACGACATCTGCATCCTCAGCCCGGGCATCGATCCCATCGTGCCGCTCGTGCGCAATGTCGTCGCGAAGGACATCCCGATCATCGGCGAGCTCGAGCTTGCCTTTCAGGAGTGCTCCTGCCCCTGCGTCGCCATCACCGGCACGAATGGCAAGACCACGACCACCGAGCTCACGACCGCCATGCTCCTCGGCTGCGGCGTTCGCACCATGGCCAGCGGCAACATCGGCCTGCCCTTTGCCACCGCCGTCCGCCAGAGCCACCAGCTCGACGTCATGGTTCTCGAGACGAGCTCGTTCCAGCTCGAGACGATCCGGCAATTCCGCCCGCACGTTGCCGTGTGGCTGAACCTCAGTGCGAACCATCTCGATCGCTACCGCGACGTCGAGGAATACCGCACCGCGAAACTCCGCATCTTCGAGCAGCAGACCGACGACGACTACGCCGTGATCAACGCCCGCGAGTCGCTTCCGCCGCTCGCCGCGAAGACGCTCACCTTCAGCGCCTACACCGACGACGCCGATTTCACCCTGCGCGGCAGCGTCATCCATTTCCGCGGCACGCCCATTCTCGACCAGGCCAGGACGAAGCTCCCCGGCATCCACAACGCCGAGAATCTCATGGCCGCCTTCGCCATCGGCCATGCGCTGAACGTCGAGTTCGATCTCATGACCGCGGCCGTGCTCGACTACACCGCGCCCGCGCACCGCTGCGAATTCGTCCGCGACCTCGACGGCGTCCGCTGGATTAACGATTCGAAGGCCACGAACCTCGACGCCATGGAGAAGGCGATTCTTTCGCAGGACCGTCCGCTTGTCCTCATCGCCGGCGGCAAGGACAAGGGCTTCGAGTTCGACGACATCGCGCCACTCGTGAAGGAAAAGGTGCGCTCGGCCGTTCTCATCGGGGAAATGAAGGACCGCATCGCCGCCTCGTGGGCCGCCACGCCCAGCCAGAAGGCCGCCACCCTCGAGGAAGCCGTCGCCCTCGCCCGCATAACCGCCCGCCCCGGCGACGCCATCCTCTTCAGCCCCGGCACCTCTTCCTTCGACATGTTCCGCAACTACGGCGAACGCGGAAACCAGTTCAAAGCCGCCGTCAACGCTCTCACCTGAACCCTTCAACCGACGCCCAATCCAACCAACGACCCGCATGAAAATCCGCCTGCCGATCCGCAAGCCCGCCCCGCCGCGCCAGCGCCCGCCGAAGCTCAAGCTGAAAGCCAGCGTCGCTCGTTCGCGTCGCGCTCCGATCATCGAGGAAGAAGACGATTTCCTCGACGAGCCGGAGCCGAACATGAAGCTCTCGCACGCCTTCGTCGTGGTCCTCGTGCTCCACGTCATCGCCGTCGCCGGCGTCTTCGCCTTCAACTCCGTCAAGGCCCGCCAGGCGGACATTTTCTCCGCCTCGAAGGAATCCGCGCCCGCGCTCGCGCAAAGCACAAACGAAGCACCGCCCGCCGTGTCGGACGGCACCGCCGCCGACCCCTCCAACGGTTCGGCCATGCAACCGGAAAGCCCGGCGCCCGCCGCAACGGCCGCCGCCACCGCGACTCCCGCGGCTGTTCCGACTGCCTCCGGCGCGAAGACCCACGAAATGCAGCCCGGAGAGACGCTCACGAAGATCGCCGCGGAATATGGCGTGACGATCGCCGCGCTCCAGCAGGTGAATAACATCACCGATCCCACGAAGCTCCGCGCCGGCACCGTGCTCACGATTCCCGAGGGCGGCCATCCCGCGCCGGTCGCCGTTGCCCCCGTGGCCCAGCCCGCCGCCCCGACCGCGACGCCGACCGCCGAGAGCATCGCCGCCGCAGCCGCGATCAAGGATTCCGGCGAAGTCTACACCGTCGTGAAGGGCGACAACCCCGTGAAGATCGCCAAGAAGCTCCACGTTCCCTACGCGGACCTCATGACCCTCAACGGCAATCCCGACCCTCGCAAACTTCAGATCGGCCAGAAGTTCAAGATCCCGGCCAGCACGACCAAGAAATAAGACCGCCTCGTTGAAGACGTTCACCGCCATCCTGCAGCGACACGCCATTCACATTCTCCTGCTCGTCATCGCGGGGCTTGTGACTCTTGGCGTCGTGATGCTGTTCAGCACCAGCGCCTTTGCGAAGGATGCGCACGGCGACGTCTACTACTTCGTGAAGCGGCAGTGCTTCTGGCTCGCCATCGGCCTCACCGCCTGCACCTTCGGCGCGCTTGTCGATTATCACTTCTGGCAGAAGTGGTGGTGGGCGATCTTCCTCGGCGCGCTCCTGACCCTGGCGCTCTGCTTCGCCCCCCACATCGGACTCAAGATCAATGGCTCCCGCCGCTGGATCAGCCTCGGTTTCGCGAACTTCCAGCCCAGCGAATGCGCCAAGGTCGCCGCCATCCTCTTCCTCGCGTGGTGGTATGATCGCTTTGCTCCCCGCAAGCGCGAGTTCTGGTTCGGGTTCGTCTTCCCGATGGCCATCGTCGGCGTGATGCTCGCCCTCATCGTGATCGAAGTCGACCTCGGCGCCACCGCGCTCATCGGCGCAGCCATGGTCGGCACGATGTTCGTGGCCGGCGCCAGCCTCCGCTACCTCGGCACCAGCGCCATCGTCGGTCTTGTTGGCGTGATCTTCGTCGCCACGAAGATTCCCGAGCGCATGCAGCGCTTCCTCGCTTTCCTTCATCCCGAGCAATACCGCCTTACCGAGGGTCTCCAGCAATGGCAGGCGCTCATCGCGATCGGCTCGGGCGGCGTCCAGGGCCTCGGCCTCGGCAATGGCCGCCAGAAGATGCTCTACCTCCCCGAAGCCCACACCGACTTCATCTTCCCGATGATCGGCGAGGAACTCGGCCTTATCTTCACCCTGCTCATCGTCGGCTCGTATCTCGTGATCTGTGTCTGCGGCTACCTCGTCGCGATGAACGCGAAGGACCGCTTCGGCATGCTCGTCGGCTTTGGCTTCATCACCACGATTCTTCTGCAGGCCGCCGTGAACATCGGCATGACGACCTCCCTGCTGCCCAACAAGGGCATGCCGCTTCCCTTCATCAGCTTCGGCGGCTCGAACCTGATGATCTGCCTTTTCATGATCGGAGTGCTCATCAACATTCACCGCAACGGCCATCCCGTGCTCGCTCCCGTGGGACGAGTGCGCCTCGCCGCGAGGGTGACACCACGCATCTAGCGAATAGACTGTCCCGTTATGCGTGTTGTCATTGCCTGTGGCGGAACCGGAGGTCATCTCTTTCCCGGTCTTGCCGTCGCCCAAACTCTCAAGGACCGCGGCCACGAGCTGCTCCTGCTCGTCTCCGAGAAAGCCATCGACGCCCAGGCGTTGAAGGCCCACCCCGATTTCCGTTCCGAGAAACTGCCCTCCGTCGGCCTCCCGTCGGTCCTTTCACCGGCCTTCATCAAATTCGTTTCCCGCACCTGGGAAAGCATCGGCCAGTGCAAGCAGATCTACCGGAAGTTCCGGCCCGACGCCGTTCTCGGCATGGGCGGGTTCACGTCGACCGCTCCGCTTCTCGCCGGCCGTCTCACGAAGATCCCCACCTTCATCCACGAGTCGAATTCGATCCCCGGCAAGGCCAACAAACTCGCCGCGCGCTTCGTCGACCGCGTCCTCATCGGCTTCGACGCCTGCGAGCAATTCTTCCCCGCCGGGAAATGCTCCGTCGTCGGCACGCCCGTTCGCAAGGACCTGGGCGCCCGCATTCCGCGTGAGGAGGCGCTCCAGATCTTCCAGCTGGATCCCAATCGCCGCACCCTTCTCGTGATGGGAGGCAGCCAGGGCGCCGCCGGCATCAACCAGCTCCTCTACAAGGCCGCCCCGCTGCTCCGCGACGCGAATCTCCAGCTCATCCACCTCACCGGGGAACGCGAGGATCGCCTCGCCGCGGCCAACTACCTCCGCGAGGAAGTGCCGGCCTACGTCGCCCCCTTCCACCACCGCATGCAGGAAGTCTACTCGGCAGCCGACCTCGTCGTTTCCCGCGCCGGCGCCGCCAGCCTCAGCGAACTCTCGCACTTCGCCCTGCCCTCGATTCTCGTCCCCTACCCGCACGCGGCCGAGAATCATCAGGAGACCAACGCCGACATCTTCGTCGAGGCCGGCGCCGCCGAAAAATTCCTCGAATCCGGCACCACCCCCGACCAGCTCGCCCGCCGCATCACCGACCTGCTCACCGACGATACCGCCCGTGCCCACATGGCCGCCGCCGCGAAGGCCGCCGCTCCCGACGACGCCGCCGCCAAGGTGGCCGACGTCATCGAGGAAACCGTCCGCGCCAAAACCCGCTGATTCCCGTGCTCATCCCGAACCTTACCTCAATCCTCACCGGCCCGCCCGCGCGCGTGCACCTGATCGGCGTCGCCGGCTCCGGGATGAGCGGCATTGCCGCCCTCGCCCTCGCCCTCGGCCATCGCGTGAGCGGTTCGGACAAATCGCAGACCGTCGAGCTCGAGCGGCTGAAAAAGAAGGGCCTCGTCTTCTACGGACCGCACCGAGCCGAAGAGGTCGACGACGCCGACATCGTCATCTATTCCTCCGCGATCAAGGTCGGCAATCCCGCCTTCGACGCCGCTCACGCCCTCGGAAAGCCGATGGTCCGCCGCGCCGACGCCCTCGCCGCGATCATGGCCGCCAAGAAAGGCATCATCGTCTGCGGCATGCACGGCAAGACCACGACGTCCTCGATGGCCGCCCACGTCCTTCGCAGCTGCGGCTTCAAGCCGTCGCACTACGTGGGCGCGGAGATTCCCATTCTCGGCACGAACGCCCGCTGGGATTCCGAAGGAGAATTCTTCGTCGCCGAAGGGGACGAGAGTGACGGCACGCTCATCAACTATCATCCCGAGCACGCCATCGTATTGAACATCGAGCCCGAGCACCTCGATTTCTACAAGGACCTCGCCGCGATCGACGCCGTCTACACCAAGCTCATCACGCAGACCCGCGGCCGGATCGTCTACTGCGCCGACGACGCCGGCGCCACCCGCGTCTGCGCGAAACACCCCGGCGCGGTTGGCTACGGTCGCACCGAGGCCGCCCGCTACCGCCACACCGACCTCCGCGTCGCCAATTTCCAGTCGCACTTCGGCGTCCTCCGCGACGGCGAGGACCTCGGCGACATCGAGCTCAACGTCCCCGGCGCGCACAACGCGAGCAACGCTCTCGCCGTCATCGCTCTCGCCCTCGAGCTCGGTGCGCCGTTCGCCCAGATCGCCGAGGCTTTGAAGGTTTTCCGCGGCGCCCGGCGTCGGTTCGAAATCAAATACCAGAGCCCGCGCAACATCGTCATCGACGACTACGGCCATCACCCGACGGAGATCGCCGCCACGCTTGCCACCGCCCGCACCGGCGGCTGGAAGCGCACGCTCGCGATGTTCCAGCCGCACCGCTACTCGCGCACGCTTGCGCTCAAGGAGGAATTTGGCCGGGCGTTTGTCGACGCCGACGCCGTCTTCATCGCCGACGTCTACGCCGCCAGCGAGAAGCCGATCCCGGGCGTCTCCGGTCTCACGCTCATCGAAGCGCTCGAGCGCAACCATCACCCGCACGCCCGCTTCCAGGCCGAGGTCCCGAAGCTTCCGTGGGAACTCGGCCCCGAGATCCGCGATGGCGACCTCATCATGAGTCTCGGCGCCGGCAACATTCACGAATGCGGCCGACAGATCGCCGCGGACCTCACGCTCCGCGACACCCTGCAGGAGATCATCGGCCCCGGCACGATCCGCCTCTACGAGCCGCTCTCGCGTCACACCACGCTGCGCGTCGGCGGCCCTGCGCAGTTCTGGGTGGAGCCCGAGACCGAGGAAGGCTTCGCCGAGCTCGTGCGCTACTGCTTCGACGAGGATGTGCCATTCATGGTCATGGGCCGTGGCTCGAATCTCCTCGTTCGCGATGGTGGCATTCCCGGCGTCGTCGCGCACCTGACGAAGGGCGAATTCGCCCACCAGCAGGTCGTCGGCGAGGAAATCCACGCCGGCGTCGGCGTGAAACTCAAGCTGATCGCCGCCACCGCAAAGAACGCCGGCCTCGGCGGCATGGAGTGGATGGACGGCATTCCCGGCAACCTCGGCGGCAGCCTGCGCATGAACGCCGGCGCGATGGGCCGCGAGATGTTCGACCACGTCGTGCGCGTCCGCTTCTGCGACCAGGATGGCAACATCTTCACCCGCACGCCTGCGGAGATGGAAATTCAATATCGCAGCGTGCCGACGCTCCTCAGAAATTTCGCGCTCTCCGCCGTTCTGCGCGGCGATCCCGCGCCGGCCGCGGACATCGAACGCCGCCTCGGCGAGTCGGAAACGAAGCGCAAGGAAAGCCAGCCCGCCGCCGCGAGCGCCGGCTGTATTTTCAAGAATCCCGCCGAGATTCCCGCCGGCAAACTGATCGACGAGCTCGGCTTCAAGAATTTCACCGTCGGCAAGGCCCGCGTCTCCGAAGTGCACGGCAACTTCATCGTGAACGACGGCGGCGCGACCGCCGAAGAGGTGCTCACCCTCATCGAAGAAATCAAGACCGCCGCCATGCGCGAGCGGGGCATCGATCTCCACACCGAAGTGCAGATCGTGGGAAAGGACGCATAAATGAATCTCCAGAATCAAAACATCGTCGTGCTCAAGGGCGGTCCCGGCGCCGAACGCAACGTCTCGCTAAATTCCGCCGCCGCCGTCGCCAATGCACTGCGCACGCTCGGCGCAAACGTCACCGAGATCGACGTTGCGGGACCGGATTTCGAGATTCCGGAAGGCACCGCGCTCGCGTTCAACATCATCCACGGCACCTTCGGCGAGGACGGTCAGCTCCAGGCCCTCCTCGACGCGCGCGGTATTCCCTATACCGGTGAAGGTGAAGTCGGCAGCCGCCTTGCGTTCGACAAGATCGCGAGCAAGAAGGCCTTCGAGGCCGCCGGCGTGCCCACCGCGAAATGGGAGATCGTCGCGAAGGGCGATGCCCCCACGCTGCCCCTTCCGCTGGTCGCCAAGCCGCCTCGCGAAGGCTCCAGCGTCGGCGTGCACATCGTGCAGGACACTGTCGCACTCGACGCCGCGCTGGAGGATTGCTTCGCCCGCGACACCGAGGTGCTCATCGAGGAATTCATCCAAGGCAAGGAACTCACCGTGGGCGTCGTCGGCGACGAGGCATTCCCGATCGTCGAGATCGTGCCAAAGGTCGATTTCTACAGCTACGAGAACAAATACACGAAGGGCGCGTCGGACTATTACTGCCCGGCCCGGCTCGACGCGGAGACGACCGCAAAAGTGCAGGACGCCGCGCTCGCCGCGCACCGCTCGCTTGGGCTGGAAGTCTATTCCCGCGTGGACGTTCTCCTCGATGCGGCAGGCAATGCCTGCGTGCTCGAGGTGAACACGATTCCCGGGATGACCGAGACGAGCCTGCTGCCGAAAGGTGCGGCCGCCGTCGGCATCAGCTTCCCCGCCCTGTGTGAACGCATCGCCGCATTGTCACTCGCCAAAGGAAATCCACCCGCATGAGCATCCGTCGCGTTGAAAAGAAAGCCCCGGCCCGGAACCGCCGCGTCACCTCGAGCCGCTCGGCCCGCAGCCATCTGCTCGATGTGCGCGTCCGCCAGGCCACGGCCCGGGACCGTCGCAAGAACCGCACCTTCAGCGTCATCTTCGGAGTGATGCTGTGGGTCGGCGTCGCGGCCGGCGCGGTCTATGGCTTCAACGCAATCACCCAGAAATTCTTTCTCCAGAATCCCGAATACAGCCTGCGAATCGTCGATGCCCAGCTCGACGACCTGATGACGACCGAGGAAGCGCTGCACATCTCGGGATTCAAACTCGGGGAAAACATCTTCCGCCTCGACCTCGGTGCCGCCGAGAAGGCCTTCCGCAAGATCGACCAGATCGCGACCATCACCATCCAGCGCGACTGGCCCGCCACGGTGCGCATCAAGCTGACCAAACGCGAACCGGTCGCCTGGCTCGCCCGCGCCGGCGTGGATTTTTCCACCGACACCGCCCTCCTCCTCGACGCGAGCGGCAGCACGATGCGCCCCTACCGCGTGGAGCCGGAATACTGGCGCCTGCCCGTGATTCTCGCCTCCGATCCCGATCTCATCCAGCAGGGCGACCGGCTCGCCATCGCCGATCTCAAGGCCGCCCTCGCCCTGATCGCCGCCCGCGCCGCGCGCCCCGATTCCCTGCTCGAAATTCGTGCGATCGATATCACCAGGGGCTACGCGTTCGAAGTCACCGACGCAAACAAGGCCAAGCTCACCTTCTCCCCGCAGGACCCCGGCACGCAGATCGATCGCGTGCAAAAACTCCTCGAAAACTGCCGGGAAACCGGCCGCCAGCTCGATACCGTGAACCTCATTCCGAAAAAATACACTCCCGTGCGCTTCATGCTTCTCTCGCTCCAGGAACCGCCGCCGTCGGCCATCGAGAAACCCAATCGAAAGGTGCGCAACTAAATGCCAAAGGATCGTCTGCTCGTCGGTCTCGAGATCGGCACGTTCAAAGTTTGCGCCGTTGTCGCGGAAGCCCGCGCCGACGGCTCGCTGCGCATCCTGGGCGTGGGCGAATCCAAATCCGTTGGCATCCGCAAGGGCGAGATTGTCGACTTCAACAGCGCCATTCAATGCGTGCGCGACGCGATCGCCGATGCGGAGGAGAAGGCCGACGCGGAGATCGAGAGCGTCTGGGTGGCCGTCACCGGCGCGCACATCCAGAGCTTCAACAACCGCGGCGTCACGCCGATCCCCGAGGATCGCGGCGAGATCGACTCCGAGGACATCCGCGACGTCGAGGCCAGCGCCAAGGAGGTCAACATTCCCGACCAGAACTGGTTCATCCACACGATCACGCAGCACTACTACGTCGACAACCAGGAGGGCGTCGTGAACCCGATCGGCATGATCGGGCACAAGCTCGAGGCAGACTTCCACATCGTGCACGGAGTCAAGACACGCATCCAGAACACGCTCCGCTGCGTGAAGGAGGCGAATGTCGCCGCCGAGGAAGTCGTCATCAACTCCGTCGCGTCCGCGCAGGTCGTGCTGGACCAGCACCAGAAGGACCTCGGCGCCATCGTCCTCGACATCGGCGGCGGCACCACGGACTACATCGTCTACGTGGACGGCGCCGTGCAGCACAGCGGCGTGCTCGCGATCGGCGGCGACCACATCACGAACGACATCTCCATCGGCCTGCGCATCCCCATCGCCCGTGCCGAGCGGCTCAAGACCGAGGAGGGCAGTGCGGATGTCGACGCCGCCCAGCCCGGCGACACGATCATTCTCAAGAACGACTCCGGCTTCTCCGGCTGCGAGATCGAACGCTCGAACCTCAATCGCATCATCTACGCCCGCGTCCGCGAACTCTTCGAGCTCGTGCGACGCGACGTGGCCGGGCACTGCGACTTCGACCTCATCCGATCGGGCGTCATGCTCACCGGCGGTTGCAGCCGGCTCCGCGGCATCCAGCAGGTCGCCGCCGAAGTCTTCGACATGACGGTGCACTCCGTCGCCGCGCAGGAAGTCACCGGGCCGACATCCGTCTTCCAGAATCCGCAATACGCGACCGCCATCGGCGTCGTGAAATACGCGCAACTCATGCAGATCGACGAAGAGCCCGACTCGCTCCTCGGAGCAGTGGGACGAAAAATCGGCAGCATTTTCCGCCGCCGCGCCAATGCCTGAAGCACCCGAGAAGCCCATCACCATGCTGGAAATCCCGCGCACCCTGCTCACCGATACCTCCTCCGGAATCCCGCCCCGCGTGCTCGTCGCGGGCGTCGGCAACGCCGGCGTCTCGCTCGTCGATCGCCTCACGCTCACCGGCCTCGAGGATTCGCTCGAGCTCGTTGCCATCAACACCGACGGCGTTTCGCTCGGCGGCTCGGTCGCGCCGAAAAAGGTGCTCATCGGCTCCCGCACGGCCCGCGGACTCGGCACGGGCGGCGACCCCGAGGTGGGAGCGGAATCCGCCGAGGAATCCGAGGCGGAACTCGAAGCCGCCCTCGACGGCGCGGCCATCGTGATCGTCTGCGCCGGCCTGGGTGGCGGCGTGGGCAGCGGCGCGACGCCCGTGATTGTGGATCTCGCCAAGAATCGCGGCGCCCTCGTCGTCGTGCTGGCCACGCTTCCCTTCGCATTCGAAGGCCGCCGACGCGTGCAGCAGGCCGCCGATTCCCGGGAGGAACTCGCCCGCGCCGCCGATGCGTTTCTCACCTTCGAGAACGACCGAATGTCGGAACTCGCCGAGCCGCTGGCCGGCGTTCACGAGACCTTTTCCGTGTCCGACCAGATTCTCGCCGATACGGTGGCGGCCATCGCCCGGTTGACCACGACGCCCGGCCCCATCCGCGTCACCACTGCCGATCTTCTCGCCGTCTTCCGCAATCCCGGATCGACCTGCGCCTTTGGTTCCGCCGAGGCCGCCGGCAGCAATCGCTCGAACGAGGCCGTCGAACGCGCCTTGAAATCGCCCCTCCTCGGCCGCGGCAAATCCCTCGCCGACGCCCGTTCGACGCTCGTCCACATTTCCGCCCCCACCGACCTCCGCCTGGCCGAAATTCGCGCCATCATGGAAACCGTGGGCCGACACACCGATGGCCATCTCCACCTCGGTGTCGGCCTCGATCCCGATCGGGCCACGCTCGCCGTCTCCATTCTGGCGACCACCGGCGGCTCGGAACCCGCCCGCGCTCCGCGTCCTGCCTCCACCCGTAAGGCGACTCCGCCTCCGCCCGAGGAAGAACCGGCTGCCGGGATCGAGCCCGTCCCGGTCGCGGAAATCGAGGTGCCGCCTCCGAAGGCCAGCGAACTCTTTGACACCAGCCCCTACGCCGTCGCCAAAGCCGCCGGAGCCAGAAAGGCGCCCAAGCCGGAGCAAAAAACCCTGAGCCTCGATCCCGTGGCCCGAGGCCGTTTCGAGAAGAGCGAACCCACCATCGTCGGCGGCGAGGACCTCGACGTCCCGACCTTCCTCCGCCAGAAGATCAAGCTGCGCTGATTCCCGCGAGTCAGAAGGTGCGCAACGCCATAGTTGCATGCCCGTTTTTCTGTGCGATTGATAGGCATAGCCTATGGAAGTGCACCAACTCCGCTACGCCGTCGCGATCGCCCGGACCGGGAATTTCAGTCGCGCCGCGTTGGAGTGCCACATCTCGCAGCCGTCGCTCAGCCAGCAGGTCCGCAAGCTCGAGGAGGAACTCGGCGAGCGCCTGTTCGAGCGAGACCAGAAGCGCACCCGTCTCACCGCGACCGGCGAGCGCTTCATCACCCGCGCCGCCCGCATCCTCGACGAACTCGCCGAGGCCGAACGCGAGGCCCGCGATACGCACGAAGTCGCGCGCGGCGAGGTCTCGGTCGGCGTCCTCCCGACGATCGCGCCCTATTTTCTCCCGGCAATCATCAGCCGTTTCTCCGAGCATTTCCCCGGCGTGCAGGTTGTCATTCATGAAGAAACCACCGCCACCCTCTCCTCGCTCCTCGCGAGCTATGAGATCGACCTCGCCATCGCGAGCCTGCCGCTGGACGAGGAAGCGTTTCACGTGACGCCCCTGTTCACCGAGGAGCTGCTCCTTGCCGTGCCAGCCGCGCATCCGCTGGCTCGCAAGAAATCCGTCACCGCCTCCGATCTGGAAGCCACGACCTTCGTCCTCATGAAGGAAGGCCACTGCCTCGGCGACCAGACCCTGCGTTTCTGCCACCAGACCGGGGTGAATCCGCGCGTGATCTCCCGCAGCGCGCAGGTGGAAACCATCCGGGGCCTCGTCCACGCCGGTCTCGGCATTTCGTTGATTCCGAAAATGGCTGCCGCGGCTCCACAGAATGGCGATCCCGTCTATCGCTCGCTCCGCTCACCACGCCCCGAACGCACGATCGCCGCGTTCTGGAATCGCCGCCGCCCGCTGTCCCGCGCCGCCAACGCCTTCCTCGAGATCCTTCAGCCCTGATTCATCCCATTTTTCCAAACCCCTATGCGTCCCGATAAATTCACCCAGAAAATGCAGGAGGCGTTCAACGCCGCCCTCGACCTCGCCAGCAAGCGCAACCAGCCCGAGATCGCGAACGAGCACTTCCTCCTCGCGCTGTTCGAGCAGGCGGATGGCCTCGCCACGCCGATTCTTCAAAAGCTCGGCGCCAGCCCGGAGGCTTTGCGATCCGAACTCGAGGCCATCCTCGCCCGTCGCTCCACCGTTCACGGCGGCGCCAGTCCGCATCTCGGCAACGACCTCCGCAAGACCCTCGACGCCGCCGAGGCCGAGATGGGCAAGCTCAAGGACGAATACCTCTCCGCCGAGCATTACCTCCTCGCCCTCCTCGACACGAAGGACGACGCCGCGCAGATCCTGAAAAAAGCCGGCATTACCCGCGATGCGCTCATGAAGGCGCTCGTCGAAGTCCGCGGCAGCCAGCGCGTGACGGACCAGAATCCCGAAGGCAAATACCAGACGCTCGAGAAATACGGTCGCGACCTCACCGAGCTCGCCCGCAAGGGCAGGATCGATCCCGTGATCGGCCGCGACGAGGAGATCCGCCGCACGATGCAGGTCCTCTCCCGCCGCACGAAGAACAACCCCGTCCTCATCGGCGAGCCCGGCGTCGGCAAGACCGCGATCGTCGAGGGCCTCGCCCGCCGCATCGTCGCCGGCGACGTGCCCGAGTCCGTGAAGAACAAGCGCATCGTTGCGATGGACATCGGCGCCATGGTCGCGGGCGCGAAGTTTCGCGGCGAATTCGAGGATCGGCTCAAGGCCTTCCTGAAAGAGGTCACGGCCAGCGAGGGCGAGATCATTCTCTTCATCGACGAACTGCACACCATCGTCGGCGCCGGCGCGGCCGAGGGCAGCATGGACGCGAGCAATCTGCTCAAGCCCCAGCTCGCCCGCGGCGAGCTCCGCACCATCGGCGCCACCACGCTCGACGAATACCGCAAATACATCGAGAAGGACGCCGCCCTCGAGCGCCGCTTCCAGCCCGTGATGGTGAAGGAGCCGACCGTGCAGGATACGATCGCCATCCTTCGCGGCCTGAAGGAACGCTACGAAGTTCACCACGGCGTGCGTATTCAGGACGCAGCCATCGTCGCCGCCGCCGTGCTCAGCGACCGCTACATCAGTGATCGCTTTCTGCCCGATAAGGCCGTCGACCTCATCGACGAGGCCTCCTCGCGTCTCAAGATCGAGCTCGGCTCCATGCCCACCGAGATCGACCAGCTCGAGCGCCAGGTCATGCAGCTCGAAATGGAGCGTCAGGCCCTCAAAAAGGAGAAGGACGCCGCCAGCAAGGAACGCCTCACCAAACTCGAGAAGGAACTCGCCAATCTCCGCGAAGAGGCCGACCGCCTGAAGGCGCAGTGGCTGAAGGAAAAGGAGGAGATCGGCAGGACGCAGAAACTCGCCGAACAGATCGAGCAGTTGAAGATCGAACTCGAGCAGGCCCAGCGCCGCGGCGACCTCCAACGCGCCTCGGAAATTCAATACGGCAGGCTGCCCGAGCTCCAGCGACAGCTCGACGATTCAATCCAGAATCCAAAATCCGAAATCCAAAATTTGCTCACCGAGGAGGTGACCGAGGAAGACATCGCCAAGGTCGTCGCCACCTGGACCGGCATCCCCGTCTCCCGTCTCCAGGAAGGCGAGCGCCAGAAGCTCGTCAAGATGGAGGAGCGCCTCATGGAGCGCGTCATCGGCCAGGGCGAGGCGATCAAAGCCGTGTCGAACGCCGTCCGCCGCGCTCGCGCCGGGCTGCAGGACGAAAACCGCCCCATCGGCAGCTTCCTCTTCCTCGGCCCCACCGGCGTCGGCAAGACCGAACTCAGCAAGGCGCTCGCCGAGTTCCTCTTCGACGACGAGGGCGCCATCGTCCGCCTCGACATGTCCGAATACATGGAGAAGCACACCGTCGCCCGATTGATCGGTGCGCCTCCCGGCTACGTCGGTTACGAGGAGGGTGGCCAGCTCAGCGAAGCCGTGCGACGCAAGCCTTACAGCGTCGTGCTCTTCGACGAGATCGAAAAGGCGCACACCGATGTCTTCAACGTCCTGCTCCAGGTCCTCGACGACGGCCGCATCACCGACGGTCAGGGCCGCACCGTCGATTTCAAGAACACCGTCATCATCCTCACGTCGAACATCGGCAGCCAATACATCATGGAAGATCTGCCCCGCGACGAGCGCAACCGCCGCGTGCAGGAGGCGCTCCGCGCGCACTTCCGGCCGGAATTCCTCAACCGCATCGACGAGACGATTATCTTCGATCGCCTCGACGAGAACCAAATCACGCGCATCGTCGACATCCAGCTCGGCCGCCTGCTCGCTCGTCTGCAAAAGCAAAACCTCACCCTCACGCTCACCGAGGCCGCGAAGAAGCTGCTCGCGAAGGAAGGCTACGACCCCGCCTACGGCGCGCGTCCGCTCAAGCGCGTGATCCAGCGCGAAATCCTCGACCCCCTCAGCCTCGAGATCCTCGACGGTCACTTCTCTCCCGGCGACACCATCGAGGCCGACGCGAACGGTGAACACCTGTCATTTCGCAAGAAATAGCGCCTCTCCGAATCTTTCGGACTCATCCCGAATCTGGGACTCCCAGGCATGATGCCAATCCGAAAATTCCAGAGATTTTTCGCCACTTTTTTAGGAAATATGTCAGAGTTCCCCAAACCCCCTGAACATCGTGCCTGGAAATCTCCATTCGCGGCCAACCTCTGGACGGAACCATTCGTCCCTCCCCTCGGGTTGGAAAACCATTGAAGTCGAACTCTGCCCCGAAGCGAAGAGTCATTTGGCGAGACTGGCTCGCAAATCGGGCTGTTCTCAGTCACAGACGCTCCGAACCCTTCTGCAAAAGGCCCAGGCTCGAGTCTCCTAGGTTTTCCACGACTCGTCCGGTTTGAATCTGCGATCCGTTCATCTGGTCGCGGATCAGACGTGGGTCCATTTTGCGAAGGTTGTCGTCTGGACCGTCCAGGCGAGCAGGGTGTGCAACGAAGCCGTAAGGCAATCCCTTCGCGGATGAACTCGTTCTCGCGGAATCCTCGCGCTCATGCCGAGGGTTCGCGGGGTCACGCGGTTCCGAGCCTCGTCTCTCTCGAAATTCATCCCGATGAACCTTTAAAAAGGCTCATCGGGGAAGGCCGAAACTCAGGCGGAGATTTCCGAAGCGATGATTTTCTCGAGTTTGACGATGTCGGCGGCGAACTTGCGGATGCCGTCGCCGAGCTTGTCGGTGGCCATGGCGTCTTCGTTGAGCAGCCAGCGGAAGGTCTTCTCGTCGA
>DATCRI010000053.1 GCA_036569045.1 Chthoniobacterales bacterium
CCGGAGCCCACGCCTCCCCCAACCCCCGAGCCGACGCCCGAGGAAACCCCGGAACCCACTCCGCCTCCCACGCCCGAGCCCACCCCCGAGGAGCCCAAGGAGGAAGCTCCCGACGCGACTCCCCTGCCCACGCCCACCCCAACACCCACGCCGACTCCCAAACCCACCCCGAAACCGACTCCCAAACCCACGCCCAAGTCCACGCCCAAACCCACGCCAAAGCCCAAACCGAGCGCGACACCAACTCCCAAACCGAAACCGAAGCCATCCCCTTCTCCGTCGCCGAAACCGAAGCCCAAGGCGTCACCCTCCCCGAAACCAAAGGCCTCGCCTTCGCCGAAACCAAAACCCAAGGCCACCGCGACGCCCAAGGCGACGCCGAAGAAGAGCGGTGAGGACGACGAGGACGCGAAGGAAGATCAGCCGAAGAACACCTCCACGAAGAAAGGCGCACAGACGAAAGACGGCGCGGCCAAGTCCGGCGCCGGTCGCGACGCGAAGAGCGGCGGCGGGGGCGATTCGGATTTCGGCTGGTATCACGAGATGATTCACGACTCGCTCTACAGCCAGTGGGACCAGCCGACATCGCTCTACAGCGAGGGCCACAAATTCTCGTGCGTGCTCCAGATCAAGATTGCCCGGGACGGCACGGTCTCCGACGCCAGCATCGTGAAATCCAGCGGGAACCCGGTGATGGACGAATCCGTGCTGAAGGCGGCCGAGCGCACGAAACGGATCGCGCCGCTGCCCGACGGCCTCGGCAAGGGCGACACCTACACGATCAACGTCGCGTTCGAACTCGACCAGAGCTGAGCGTTCCGTCGCTCAGAACGTAAAGCCGAAGCCGACCTGCCAGGCGCCAATGGGATCGCCCGCGCGGCGATTCACATTGTAGCCGTAGTCGACGCGAATGGCGCCGAGCGGCGTGTAAACACGCAGGCCCGGCCCGGCGCCGACCTGCAGATCCATGGGCCGGATCTCACTCGCGGAGCTCCAGACATTGCCGGCATCGGCGAAGGCGGCGAGGTAGATGTTGTTGTAAACGGGCCATTGGATTTCGGCATTGAGCAGGAACATGCCGAGGCCGCCGAGGGGATCGCCGTCGCGGTCCGAGGGCCCCAGTCCGTCGAGCTGAAAACTGCGAACGGTATTCGGGCCGCCGAGGAAGAAGCGCTCCTGCACGGGGACACTCTCGCTGCCGCCGCCGGAGGGCAGGATGACGCCGGCGCGGTGATTGAAAATGAGGAACGGGACAAAGGGGTGCTCGGTCGTGATCTCACGCAGAGGCAGGTAATACGTGGCCTGGACGGAAAGGCGCAGGAAGGAGACGTTCCCGAGCAGGACGGGACTGGCGATCTCTTCCTCGTGGTTGAGGAAACAGCCGCGCATCGGGCTGAGGATGTTGTTCCGCGTGTCGTAGGTCTGGCTGAAGGTCACGCTGCCGAGCGTGTAGTTTGGATCGGTGCCGGAGTCGTCGCCGAAGACGACGGCGTTCGTGACGTTCTTGTAGCCGTATTGAAGGCGATAGCCGGTGAGATTTGCCGAGCTGTAGCTGCGGGCGAGCGAAAGCGTGGCGGACGCCTCGCTGCCGCGGTAGGCGGGCAGCTCGCGATGCGCGTAGGCGGCGCCGATGGAGCCCTCGAAATCCGTTCCGAACACCCAGGGATCCGTCAGCGCGCCGGAGATGCCGTAGGAGCGCTGCGAGATCGTGCCGTCGAGGGAGAGGCGGTTCAGCGTGCCGAGAAAATTCCGGTCGATGTAATGGATCTCGGCCAGACCGCGGTCCCACTGGCTGTAGCCGATACCGAACTGAATGCGCTTCGCCGAGGTTTCCTCGACCTTCACGACGAGATCGACGGTGCCATCGGGCTGCGGGACCCGTTGCACATCGGCCTCGGAAAAGGCGCCACTGAACCAGAGGCGCCGCGCGGCATCGTCCACCTTCGAAGCGTCATAGGGCGTGCCGGGCTGGATGGCGAAGCGGGAGAGGATGGCCGCGGGCTTGGTCGATATGCTGCCTTCGACGCGGATGCGACCGATCGTGTAGGTGCGCCCGGCATCGATGAGGAACGCGACGTCGACGTTGCCCGTGGCGGGGTCGAGATTTGCAAGCGTCTGCACGTTGGCCCGCAGAAACGCGTGGTTGCGCAGCCAGTCCTGCACGCGAGTGCGCATGAGCGCCTCCTGATTCCGCTGGTAAGGCTGGTTGAGATATTCGTTGAGAACGCGGCGCAGGGTCTCGGCGGTGATGGGCTTTTCGCCGGGGAGCGTGGCCGGGGGAATGCCGGAGAAGCTCACGTCGCGCACGAAATACCGCAGCCCCTGGTAGATGCGGATGCGCAGGTTCACGAGGCCATTCACCGGCGGCGCGGGCTCGGAAACATCGGCCGTGGCGGTGAGGTAGCCGTGCTGCGCGAGGGCGTTCACGATGGCGAGACGCGCACTCTCGACGGCGCTGTCCACATACGGCATGCGGCCGAAGGGACGCAGCGTGGCCTGGCGGACGGTCGCGTTGAAAATCTCCTGCAGACGGTCGGGCGGAATCTCGGATTCTCCCTCGAACGTCACGGTGCCGATGGCATTGCGCCCGCCCTCGAAGATCTCGAAGGACACGCCGGGGGGACGTGTGGGGCGGTAGGTGTAGGCCACGCGGGCCTCGCGAAAGCCGCGGGAGAAGTAGAAGGCGCGCAGGAAGAACGCGGCGTCGTCGGCCTCGGTGACGCCGAAGTCTCCGTCGAGCGGCACGTAGTAACGATTCCGAAGGATCGCGCGGAGCTGGGCGGCGGCGAACGTTTGATTCCCCTCGAAATGGACATCCCCGGCGGAGGCCGGCGGCGGAGGTGTCCACAGGCCGAACCACGCGGCGATGGCGAGGAAGAATCCCCGCATGGCTACCGAAGCCGGATGGTGTATTGCACGCCGGCGTTGTAGAAGCCGTAGCCGTCGCGACCGGACGTGAGCGAGAAGCGATCCGTCAACCGCAGGTCACTCGCGAGTCCGGTGGATTGCGAGGGATCCTTTGGCGGAATCACGCGCACGCTCAGGCGGTTCACGAAATCATTGAGGTCGAGGCCCATCGGCTCGAGCTGGCGAACGATGCTCCGCAGCAGGATGATGCCCCCCTGCCCCGCGGCCGCTTCCCCGAGGCCGGCGCCGCTCATGCCCGCAGGCGTGAAACCGGTGGTGAGCAGGAAGATGAGATTTTCCTGCGAAAGCGGGGGGTCCGACCGCAACGCGAGATTCTGTTCGCTCAGCGGACCGTAGGCATACATCTGGACGTTGTAGCCGGAGACATCGGCGCGCGCGCGCACATCCATGATCGGCATGAACGGATTTTGCGCGGTGAAATAAATCCGCCCCGCGGGAATGAGCAGCGTGGTCGCGGGCAGGTAAGCCTGGAGGTTCGTGAGCTCGATCACGCCATCGGGATACGGCGCGGCGAGCGTGCCACGCACGGTGAGATTCGGTGCGATATCGCCGGTGGCGAGATTTCCGACGAGGAGGAACGGCATGCCGTTCGTGATCGAGACGTCGAGTTTCCACTGCCCCCAGGGATCCGGCACGAGGCCGGTGAAATTCGGAATGACGAACGGCGGGCCGCTCACGGGATTCGGCACGAGAAAGGGCGTGACCTCGAGCTTGCGGAAGATGCGGCCGTCGACGAGGCGCACCGAGCCGGAGACCGAGCCGCTGGAGCCACGGCCCTGCGCGGTGATGTCGAGATCGGCACGCAGACGCAGGCCGGGATCGCGCGCGAGCAGGACCTTCGAACCTTTCAGCTCGAGACGCAGCTCGGGATCCCCGGGTTTCGAGAGATCCGCCCACCCGGTGGCGGTGAAGGGACCCGCGCCGACTTCGCCGCGGAGTGATTCGAGGGTCACGCGCGAGGTGTTCATGACGAGTCGCGCATTGAGCGAATTGATGCGCGGCACGTCGGGAGAAATTTCGATGTCGCCGCCGGAAAGAGTCGTCTCGCCGTCGATCTTCGGCGCGTTCAACGTGCCGCCGACGGTGAGGTTCCCAGCGAGCGTGCCGCTCAGCTTTCGCGCGGCGGGAAGAAACGGGCGAAAGATTTCGAGGCTGGTGCCCGGGAAGTCGATCTTCGCCGCGATGGCCGCGTCGTTGTGGTAGAGGCGCACGAGGCCGTCCGGCGTTTCCTCGTAGGCGAAGGGCATGTGCGCATCGATCGAAAGCGGCTGGAAGCCCTTCGTCCGGACGGAACCCTTCACATCGAGACGACCCGCCCCGGTGCCGAGCGTAATGTCGGCCGTGGTGGCGGGAATCGTGAAGTCGTCGATCGTCGCGGAGAGATCGCGGCCGGTGAGCTGGCCGTCGAGCTTCAGCTCGGGAAGCAGGCCGGATGCGCCGATGTTCAACCGCAGATTGCCGCTCACGCTGGCCTTCTGGCCGGCCATCTCGATGAGGTCGGCGACCGGCAGATCACCGGAGGTGAAGTTCGCGTAGACCGGCTTGTCGGTGGCGAGGGATTGCGCGAGGGTCCTGCCGCTCGAGAGCGCGAAGAGATTCAACGGCACGAAGCCATCGCCGGCGAGCAGGCCGAGCTTGCCGCGACGCACCGAAAGGCCGGTGACGTTTACCCCGCTCGATGAAATCGTCAGCTGCGAGTTGAGCTCGAGCTTCTCGTGCGTGAGCCGGACGGTCTTGAAATAGATATTTTCCGGCGAATACGTGGCCGCGAACTCTCCGGTGATGCCGGTCGGTGTCGCGCTCGTCATGACGTCCGCCAGCTTCGCCTGGAACGCCCCGGAGTGCGCGGACATCGAGCCGTCGCCCTGCCAGTCGAGCGTGGCCGCCCCGCTGAAGACATTTTTCGCCACCGCGTCGCCTCCGAAGGGCGTGTAAATTCCGAGGTCCTCGATGCGGCCCTTGATTTCGCCCGCGTAGTTGTGCGGAGCGCGGATCCCGATTGTGCCCGTCGCCGCGACGCGATCGTTCCCGGCCCAGAGATCGGCGTAACGCACCTGCAATTCCTCGTCCTTCGCCACGAGAGAAAGCCGTGCCGAGGCCGGCGGCAGCGTCTGGTAGCGAATGCCGCTGGCCTCGCCATTGAGATACCCCGTGAGATGGCCGTTGTCGCCTTGAACGGAGCCGTGGAGGTAAAGCTGGCCGCCGAGCCGCTCGAACGGCGGTCCCGCGAGAGCGGCAAGCGCCGCGAGATCGCGCACATCGGCTGAGAGATCGACGAGATAATGGGCGCGCGGCAGATCCTTCAATTCCTCCGGAATCGCGAGCTCGCCGCTGGCGGAGATCCGGTTGTCCGCCTGCTTGAGTTCGAAGGCCGAAACGTAAAGGCGCCGGCCGATGTAGTTCACGCCCGCGACGAGCGACTGCCAGCCGCGTTCGTTCCAGCGAAAATCGTCCGCCGAGAGACGCAGCGAGATTTCGTCGTCGAGGGGATGGTCGGGATTGCCGCGGAAGGTGAGCCGCGCGTCCCGAATGATGCCGTCCGCTTTCGCCGGGAGCGCGATGATGTCGGGAATCGGCGCGATCGGCAGGTTCACCACCGCCACCGAGGCCGCGAGCCGCAGTTCGTCGTCCTCGGAGCCAAACACGATGTTGCCGCGCAAAGTTCCCCCGTAGGCGCCGACGTCCCAGTCGAGGGACACGCCGCCGAGGTTCACGAAGTTGGCCACAAAATCGCGGATGACGATCTCCTTCCGCAACTGCAGATCAGAGAGATAAGCGGCCCCGTCCTTCCACGCCGTCACGGCGCGGCCATTGGTCACCTCCTGGCGAATGGAACCGGCCTCGATCAGCACGCTCTTGACGGTCAAAAGTCCGCTCTGGCTCTCGTTGAAATCACCGTCCAGGCCCTTCACGGTGTAGGACTGGTCATCCGCAAGGAAGATGGAATCACAGGCGCGGAGATGCACCTCCGTCGGCAGGAAGCGCAGGATCATCGCCGAGAGCTGCTGCTGCTGCTCGCGAGTGAGCGTCGGCAGCGGCTGCGGGATCAGGGCCGGCTTGCGAAAATCGAAGGTGCCGGCCAGCCCCTCGACGGAGCCGCTGCGAAAGACCCTCCCGGTTCCGAAAAGAATCTCCCACAGTGAATTGACCCCGAGCGTGATCCGCCGGGCCGTCGCGTCCGTGCGGGACGCCGGCGGATTCGTGACGACGAACCGCACGTTGCGAAATTCGATCGGCCTGAAGAGGTGGATTTGCATCGAGCCGACTTCGAACCGCAGACCGATTCGCGGTGGCAACTCGGTGAGAGCCTTTCTCGCTCCCCAGATCAGGACCGGCTCGTGCGCGAACCAGAAAACAACGAGCAGCACAAGCAGACCCCACGGCCAGAGACGACGTCGCCGCCGGGCCGGAGAACCGGAACTATCCACAGAATCAGTAGCCACAAAAAAATCAGCAGAAACCGTGCGAGAATCGGGGGGCGCCGCTCAGGAAAACAACAGAAAACGGAAAAAATACAGCCCGCCGCAACCGATGGCTACGACGGGCTGTTGTTCCCCCCAGAACAATCTTTCGATGGGCACAAGGTAGCAAAGCGGGCCAGCCGCGCAAGACGAATTTCAAAAATTTTTGATAAATTTTCAAACCACTCCACATCAGATACTTAAATTGCGCCAAAGAGAGGCGTCATTGCGCGATCGAACCAATCGACCCGGCGGGAGAGCATCGTTTCGCCATCGAAATCGAAATATCCCCGGAAGTTGCGTCCGGCAAGCACGCCCGGCAGCCAGTGGACATCGTCGGCCCACATTTCGTGGAACGGAATCGCGTCCACGGACGTCCAGAGCGGAATGGCCTCGTCGGTCTCGACGGCCTCACCTTCACAATCCTCGGCGGTGAAGACCGCGCAGTGCAGGCCGTAGCCGTCCACGAATTGGAAGAACAGCTCCCCTCGCCATTCCGCCCGGAGCGGCGTCACGCCGAGTTCCTCCTGCGTCTCGCGGATGGCGCAGGCCAGTTCGGTTTCGCCCGGTTCGAGGCGGCCTCCCGGACCGTTGATCTTCCCCGCGCCGAGACCACGTTTCTTCCGAATCAGGAGAATTTCCGATCCTCGCACGACGAAGCACAGCGTGGCCCGCTCGGTCGGTTGCCACGTGTTCCAGTCCCGTCCCGCGGCCGGTGCGTCGCTCATTCCCGGCGCCATCAACCGATCGACGGCAGAAATTGCCCGCCAATGGCGCGATCGAACGAGAAGCGTCCGGCGCCAAGGCTCACGAGCGAAAGCGCGATCACGAGGAGGGCAAACGGATACTCGCAGGAGTTCAGACCCGCGCCGGCATGAACGAACCAGATCGCTCCGGTCATGATGACCATGATCACGAGGGCAAACAGCCGGGTGAAGAAGCCGAAGAACAGCGCAATCGCGGAAATCAGCTCCAGGGCCATCACCGCAGTGGAAAGCCAAACCGGAAAATTGAGGCCGCCGCTCTGGCTCCACTCGAGCACGGTGGCCGACCAGCCCTTGCCGCCGAACCAGCCGAAGCTCTTTTGCCCCCCGTGAAAAATGAATACCGCGGCGAGCAGCATCCGGAGGAAAAAGGGAGCAAAGCTCTTCGGAGTCGCGAAGAACGCATAGACGGGGTTGCTTGCCACGCGCCAGCGTATAGCAGCCTCGAATTTTACGGGAAAGGAAAAGAAACGCTGTCGTTGCCCTGAAATGCAAGGGCTGCAAGGACGTGCGCCGGAGGGGTCCCGTCAATGCAAGGCCTGCGAAGCTCTTCTCGTGAAGGAGAGCTTTCGCAGGCCGTGAATGGACGACTTACAGGCGAACGAGGAGTTCCGCCTTCTTGGCGGCAAATTCCTCGTGGGTGAGGATGCCGGCATCGTGAAGCTGGCCGAGTTTTTCCAGCAGCGTCAGGATGTCCGACGAATTCGAGGAGCCGTTCGACGAAGGGGTCGACGCGGGCGCCGGGAAGAATTGCGGGGCCGGAGCAGGCTCGTAATACGGAGCCGGCGACGGAGCGAAGAAATTCGTCTGCGGGGCTTCCGGCAGGCCAGGGCCCGAGATGCGAGGGAGGCTGTTCACGGGAATCGTCCCATACTGGCTCGTGAACGTGAGCGAGTCCGAGCCGCCCTGCTGCTGGCCGACGCCGCCGATCTGGTTATCGAGCGTGTCGTAGACCGTCACCTGTCCATTGCGCTGGATCGCCAGGCGGCGGACGTGCGGAAAGACCGCATAGCGACTGTCGTTCTGGCCGCCGCTGCTGGAAGGATTCCCCAGCTCGGCCGGCCACCAGCCGTTGCTCACTCCTCCGCCCATCGACGCCGGCGGGAAGACCTGCGTCGTCGCCAGCGCGTTCGAGATTTCCTCGCAGAGATTGATGACGGTGGTCTTGAGCGAGTAGTTGAACATGTCGCTGACCATCGTCATTCCGCCCTTCATCCACTGGCCACTTCCGAGTTCGGGACAGCTGAACTGGGCCATGGTGCCGCCGCCGTTATTGACCGCGATGATCATCTGCACGGCGGAGTTCGGGCTGAGCCCGTAGCGCGCGCAGAGGTTGTTGACGAGCTGTTGCCCGTCGAAAGTTAAATTTTGCATGGCTCCCAACCAATCGGCCGGACGACCGGGTGGCGAGCCGCAAAATGAAAAATGTCGCTGCGCCTGCGAAAGGATTTCGTCCGGGAATCGGGCCTTTTTCGCCGAACGTCAGGAGGCCGCCACGAAAACAAACAGCGCGCCGAGCCCGCCGATGGCGAAAAGAATCCCGAGATAAACACCGACGACCTTCCGACGGCCTTTTACCGGCAGGCGGCACATCGGGCACGCGAGCACGAGCGAAGGGAGCTGCCAGTTACATTGACGACAAGTCCGGGGCAAATTCATGAGAACCTCGGCGGTATGCCACTAAATAGACGCCTTTTCAACCCCCGATTTCTCACGTAATTCGCCACAGGGATACCTGCCCGAGAGCGGTGCCGTTGACAAACCATCCCGACTGGTCGAAGAGAAACCTGTTCGCCGAGCTCCCCTCTCTCATGACTGGCAAACACGCGGCTTTCACCCTCGTCGAGTTGCTCGTGGTCATCGCGATCATTATCGTGCTCGCCGGCCTCTTGATGGCCGTCACTCCGGGTGTGATTCTTCGCGGCAAGATCACCTCGTCGCTGAACAACATGCGGCAGATCGGCACCGGGTTTCAGCTTTACGCGAACGAGAACGACAACTTCCTGCCATCGAGGGTGCAGAGTTCCGACAAGTGGCCGGCACTGATCTACGCGTATATGAGGGATCGAAAGGCCTTCGCCGACCCGGGCGATCCCCGCAATTTTCTGGTCACGAAGACCGACCCTCTCTCCAACGAGCGGAACAACACGAGCTACATCATGAATGGCTACAACGATGTGGGCGCCTATGCGGACGAGAGCACGACGATCAAGGCGTCGAGCCTGGACAGCCCGAGCCAAACGATCCTCCTCGCGAACCAGTCCGCCAGCGGGAACTTCTACATGGACACCGCCGAGGGCAACCAATCGAGCGGCGTGCTGCGGAAGAAGGTCTTCAACGACGGCGCGAATTACCTGTTCGCGGACGGCTCCGTGCGTTTCCTCGCGGCAAAGGATTTGAAGGACGAGCTCTGGCTGGTCCACAAGACGGTCGCCACGCCCTAGCCGGCAAGCGCCAGCGCCTTCCGCAGACGGTCGAGCAATCCCGAGCAACGTTCGCGCACATCGTGATTGCGGACCGCCGCCGCGAGCGCGCGCTTCTGCCCGACGAGGACGACGAGCTGCCGCCCGCGAGTGACGGCCGTGTAGAGCAGGTTGCGCTGGAGGAGAACGTATTGCTCCATGGCGAGCGGCACGATCACGCAGGGATATTCGGAGCCCTGGCTTTTGTGCACGGTGATCGCGAAAGCCGGCGACAGCTCGTCGAGTTCCCCAAAGTCATAGGCCACCACGCGCCCGTCGAACGCCACCCGCACCTCGCGCTCCTCGGCGACCACCCGCTCGACGCGGCCAATGTCGCCATTGAAGACGTCCTTGTCGTAATTGTTGCGCGTCTGGATGACCTTGTCGCCCGCACGATACGTCACGCCGAATCGTTCCACTTCCATGCCATCGGGGCGGGCGGGATTCAGCGCGGCCTGGAGCCGCCCGTTGAGATTGCGCACGCCGACCGTGCCGCGATTCATTGGCGCGAGCACCTGCACGTCCCGCAACGGATCGAGGCCGAACTTCGCGGGAATGCGCGATCGCACCAGCTCGAGCACGGTGTCGAGCGTCTCCTCGGGCGTTTCCCGATCGATGAAGAAAAAGTCACCCCGTCCGTCCGGGGCGAGCTCGGGCAGATGGCCGGCATTGATCGCGTGCGCGCTGGTGACGATGGCGCTGCCGCCCTCCTGCCGAAAAACGACGTCGAGTTTCACGCACGGCACGGTCGCAATGAGGTCGCGAAGGACGAGCCCCGGCCCGACGCTCGGCAGCTGATCGGGATCGCCGACCAGGAGAAGGTTTCCACTTCGGGGAAGCGCCCGCAGAAAGCGCGCCATCAAGGGCACGTCGACCATCGAGACCTCGTCCATCACGAACAGATCGCCCTCGAGCGGCGCGTTTTCATCACGACGGAAACCGCCGCCAGGCGCTGGCTCCAGCAGGCGGTGAATCGTCTTCGCCTCGAGCCCGGTCGATTCCGCCAGCCGCTTTGCCGCCCGGCCGGTCGGTGCGCAGAGCACGCAACGGACGTTCTTCGCACGAAGAATCTTCAGCACGGAATTGAGCAGCGTCGTCTTGCCGACGCCGGGGCCGCCGGTAATCACGGCCAGCCCGTGCTCGAGCGCGAGCCGGAGCGCGCGAACCTGCGAGGCCGCGAGCACCTTGCCGGTCTTTTCCTGCACCCAGGCCAGCGCCCGCTCGAAATCGATCGGCGGATAGCCAGGCGACCGTCTCGCCGCCAATCGTCCAATGCGCTCAGCGATCACGATCTCCGCTTTCCGCAGCGTCGGCGAGAAGATGAGATCCACCCCGCCGATGCCGTCGGCCTCCAGCGCGCCTCGCTCCAGCTCGGCCGCGAGCACCTCTTCGGCCCGGGCCACATCCACGGCGAGCAGGCTTGCCGCGGCTTCCAAAAGGGTCGCCCGCGGCAGCGCGCAGTGTCCCTCGCCCGTCGCGGTCTCCAGGGCGTGAGCGAGCCCGGCGCGGATGCGCAGCAGCGAGTCGCCCGCGAGGCCGAGCCGCTCGGCAATTTTGTCCGCCGACTGGAACCCGATGCCGTGAATGTCCCGCGCGAGGCAATAGGGATCGGTCCGAATGCGCTCGATCGCTTCCGCGCCGTAGGTCTTGAAAATGCGGACCGCCCGGCTCGTGCTGATCCCATGCGTGTGAAGAAAGACCATGATCTCACGCACGACCCGCTGATCGGCCCACGCTTGCTTGATGGCCTTTCGCCGCTCGGCACCGATGCCGCCGACTTCCTGCAGGCGCGCGGATTGATTCTCGATCACGTCGAACACCTGCTCGCCGAACTTCTCGACGAGCTTCTTCGCGTAAACCGGACCGATGCCACGAATCAGCCCGCTCGCGAGATATTTCTCGATGCCTTCGCGGGAATCCGGCGGCTGCGTCTCGAGCCGATCCGCCCGAAATTGCGCTCCGTGCTCCCGATCCTGCGTCCAGCGGCCTTCGGCCATGATCCATTCGCCCGGCGCGACCGTCGCCACCGAGCCGACGACGGGCACGAGCTCCCGGCGGCCCCGGACCTTCACCCGGAGGACCGCAAAGCCCGTCTCCTCGTTATGAAACGTCACCCGCTCGATCAGCCCGCGCAGAGCATCCGTCGCCGGACCCGGCGAGAGGCGGCTCACGGCCATCGCGGCGGCATTTGGCTTCGCATATCCTCCACCCAATCGCCCTCCCCCGTAACTTTCCAGATCATTTGCACACGTTGGAATTGATCCCGGTCAAATATTAGCGTAACTAATGCAGTCACTTTTATGGCTTCCACAACCTCCGCCGTCCGGAAACCGTCTCCCGTGATGGCCTGGCTCTTTTCCTCGATCGGAAAGAAAACCGTCGTCGCCGTGACGGGCATCATTCTGGTGCTCTTCGTCATCGGTCATCTCGTCGGCAACCTCACCTTCTTTTTTGGTCCGGACTGGATCAACGCCTACGCCGTTCACCTGCGCGATCTCGGCCCGCTCCTCTGGGTCGTCCGCCTCGGTCTGCTCGCCGCGGTCGCCCTCCACATCTTCTTCACGATGAAGCTGTGGCAGGAAAATCACGCCGCGCGCCCGGAAAAATACGCCGTCAGGAGCCGGGTGCAATCCACCGTCTTCGCCCGCACGATGCGCCTCACCGGCCTCATCGTGTTCGCCTTCGTCATCTTCCACCTTGCGCACTTCACTCTGCTGCTCGTTCATCCCGAGTTCAGCGGATATCATGACGCGCAGGGCCGCCACGACGTCTTCCGCATGGTGGTCGCCGGCTTCAGCTACCCGCTCGTCAGCGCCTTCTACGTGCTGTCCCTCGCGCTGCTTGCCTCGCACCTCAGTCACGGCATCGCCAGCCTTTTCCAGACGCTCGGACTTTCCAATCGCCGCCTGCAGCCCGCCTTCACAAAAGCCGGCCGGCTCGTCGCCTGGACGCTCTTCATCGGCTTCTCCTCCATCCCTGTCTCCGTTCTCCTCGGCTTCGGCCACGCGGCGTTGAAATAACATGACTCTCGACTCGAAAATTCCCGAAGGCCCGCTCGAACAGAAATGGACCAATTTCAAGAACCACGCGAAGGTCATCGCGCCGGCGAACAAGAAGAAGTTCGACCTCCTCATCGTCGGCAGCGGCCTGGCCGGAGCCTCCGCCGCCGCGACACTCGCCGAGCAGGGCTTCAACGTGAAGTGTTTCTGCTATCAGGACAGCCCGCGCCGCGCGCACTCGATCGCTGCGCAGGGCGGCATCAACGCCGCGAAGAATTATCAGAACGACGGCGACAGCGTCTTCCGCCTTTTCTACGACACGATCAAGGGCGGTGATTTCCGCTCCCGCGAGGCGAACGTTCACCGCCTCGCCGAGGTGAGCGCCTCGATCATCGATCAATGCGTCGCGCAGGGCGTGCCGTTCGCCCGCGAATACGGCGGCCTGCTCGCAAATCGCTCCTTCGGCGGCGCGCAGGTTTCCCGCACGTTCTACGCCCGCGGCCAGACCGGCCAGCAGCTCCTCCTCGGCGCGTATCAGGCCCTCGAGGCCCAGATCAAGCGCGGCGCGGTGAAAATGTTCTCGCGCACCGAAATGCTCGACCTCGTGCTCGTCGACGGTCACGCCAAGGGCATCGTCACGCGCGATCTCGTCACCGGCGAAATCACCACCCACGCCGGCGACGCCGTTCTGCTCTGCACCGGCGGCTACGGCAACGTCTTCTACCTCTCCACCAACGCCAAGGGCTGCAACGTCACCGCCACCTTCCGCGCCTACAAGCGCGGCGCGCTTTTCGCGAATCCCTGCTACACGCAGATTCACCCGACCTGCATCCCGGTGAGCGGCAGCTACCAGTCGAAGCTCACGCTCATGTCCGAGTCGCTGCGCAACGACGGCCGCATGTGGGCGCCAAAGCGCAAGGAAGACTGCGTCAAGGCGCCCGCCGACATTCCGGACGAAGACCGCGATTACTTCCTCGAGCGCAAATATCCGAGCTATGGCAACCTCGCCCCGCGCGACATTTCCAGCCGCAGCGCGAAGGAAGCCTGCGACGATGGCCGCGGCGTCGGCCCCGGCGGCCTTGGCGTTTATCTCGACCTCACCGATGCGGTGAAAAAGCAGGGCAAGCCCGTCATCGAGGAAAAATACGGCAACCTCTTCGAGATGTATGAAAACATCACCGGCGAGAATGCCTACGAGCGGCCGATGCGCATCTATCCGGCAGTTCACTACACGATGGGCGGCCTCTGGGTGGACTACAACCTGATGAGCAACATCCCGGGCCTGCACGTGCTCGGCGAAGCGAATTTCTCGGATCACGGCGCGAACCGCCTCGGGGCCTCGGCCCTCATGCAGGGCCTCGCGGACGGTTATTTCGTGATTCCCTACACCCTCGGCGAATACCTCACGACGCAGTTCGGCAAGAAGGTCGATCCCGCCCACCCCGCCTTCGAGCAGACGAAGAAGGAAGCGACCGACCGCGTGAATCGCCTGCTTTCGATCAAGGGCACCCGCAGCGTGGATTCCTTCCACCGCGAACTCGGCCTGCTCGTCTGGGACAAGTGCGGCATGGCTCGGGACAAAGCCGGCCTGCAGGAGGCGCTCGAGCGCCTGCCGAAGCTGAAGGAAGAATTCTGGAGCAATGTTGCCGTCACCGGCACCGGCGAGGAACTCAACCAGACGCTCGAACGCGCCGGCCGCGTCGCCGACTTCATCGAGTTCGCGGAAGTCCTCTGCAACGACGCTCTCGCCCGCGAGGAAAGCTGCGGCGGCCATTTCCGCACCGAGCACCAGACGCCCGAAGGCGAAGCTCTCCGTCACGACAAGGATTTCATGCACGTCGCCGCCTGGAAATACGAGGGCGAGGGCGTGGCCCCGACGCTCGTGAAGGAACCGCTGATCTACGAGAAAGTGAAGCCCGCAACCCGCAGCTACAAGTAACGCCCACCTTCAAAGCGATCTATGAACTTTAAACTCAAAGTCTGGCGTCAGCGCACCGGCAGCGATCAGGGCAAGCTCGTCGATTACGACGCGAAGGACATTCCGGCCGAGGCCTCGTTCCTCGAAATGCTCGACATCGTCAACGACGCGCTCGCCGAAAAGGGCGAGGAGCCGATCGCCTTCGATCACGACTGTCGCGAAGGGATCTGCGGCATGTGCAGCGCCGTCATCAACGGCATCCCGCACGGCAAGGACCGCGGCACCGGCACGACCTGCCAGCTTTATATGCGCCGTTTCAAGGACGGCGAGACGATCACGATCGAGCCGTTCCGCGCCGGGGCCTTCCCCGTCGTGCGCGATCTCGCGACGAATCGCAGCGCGTTCGACCGCATCATTCAGGCGGGCGGCTTCATCTCGGAGCGCAGCGGCTCCGCACCGGATGCGAATTCCGTGCCGATTCCGAAGGTCGTCGCCGACGAGGTCTTCGACGCGGCGGCCTGCATCGGCTGCGGCGCCTGCGCGGCGGCCTGCCCGAACAGCTCGGCCATGCTCTTCGTGAGCGCGAAGGTGAACCACCTCAATCTCCTGCCCCAGGGCAAGCCCGAGAAGCACCGTCGTGTGCTCGGCATGGTGCGCCAGATGGATGCGGAAGGTTTCGGCAACTGCTCGAACTACTACGAGTGCGAGGCCGTGTGCCCCGCGCACGTTCCCGCCTCGTTCATCGCGGGCATGAATCGCGACTATACCGTCGCCTCGGCCCTCGAATCCGCAGGCGCGAACGTTTAGTTCGCTTCGGCTTCGCGCCGCGCGACCTTCGCCCGGCGCGCGGCCGAGTCCGCTCCCTCGACGAGCAGACAAATCTCCCCTTTCGGGGGGTGCGCGGTGTAGTGCGCCGCGAGTTCGGCCGGAAATCCCCGGCGATACTCCTCGAACTTCTTGGTGAGTTCGCGCGCCACGCAGACGAGCCGGTCCGGCGCCGCCGCCGCCAGCGCCTCAAGCGATTTGAGGAGGCGATGCGGAGATTCGTAGAAAATGGACGTGCCGTCGCGCGCCACGGCAGCGGCGATTTCATTCGCCCGCTGGCCCGACTTCACGGGGAGAAATCCGCCAAAGGAAAATGCGCTCGCGTCGAGGCCGGATCCGACCAGGGCGGTGATCGCCGCGCAGGCGCCGGGAAGCACCGTGTATTCCAGGCCCGCCTCCGCGCAGGCGCGCACCAGCCGAGCGCCGGGGTCGGAGATCGCGGGCGTGCCGGCATCGCTGATCAATGCCACCGAGGCGCCCTGCCGCAGCCGCTCGAGCAATTCCGCCGTGCGCATCGCTTCGTTGTGCTCGTGAAAACTCACGAGCGGGCGATGGATCCCGTGATGCTGGAGGAGCATGCCGGAATGCCGCGTGTCCTCCGCGGCGATGACGTCGGCCGCCTGCAACGTCTCGATCGCCCGCAACGTCAGATCAGCGAGATTGCCGATCGGGGTAGGAACGACGAAAAGCATCCCGATGGCTAGAAGCCTTCGGTGATCTCACCGGTGAGCTTCACGGCAACTTCCTGGGCGGCGTTCACGATGGCCTGCCGCTGGTCGGTGGCGAGATCGTTGTTCGTGTAGAACGACGTATCGACGTTGAATTTTCCGGACATGATCCTTGCCCCGGTCACGCGGTCGGTGAGCTCGTATTCCACGGTCATCTTGAGCGAGAACTCGCGGGTCGCGAGCACATTGGAAAGCACCGCGCGCGCCTGCCGGCGGACAATGTCTTCGACCGTGCAATAGAGGATGGCGTCGGCGCGATCGTCGGGCACGATCTCGTAGGTGCCGTCCTGCTGGAATTGCTTGATCGTCGTGTCGGCCATCAGCACCTCGATGTGAGGCTGGTAGGTCTTGTTCTTGAATGTCGGGATCGCGATCTTGGTGACGTTCGCGAGCTGCGCAGGCTTTACCGCACCCAGGCGATAACCACAGCCGGAAAGGGACGTGAGCGCAAAACTGGCGAGCAAGACAAGGGCGGCGACGGGTGTTCTCATTCGGTAGGCAGGCCGGGTTCCACGGCCGGAAGGGGCTTCACGTCGTCGACGTTCGTGCGCATCTGCGGGCCACTTTGCACCGGCAGTTCGTCGGGGACGATGTCACGCTTCGGCGGGCCGGCGTAATCGGAGAGCGAGGAAGTCTCGACCTGAGCCTGGAGACGGCGGCGCAGGCGGGCCTTCTCGCCGGTTTCGGCCTTCTCGGGACCGGTGCGCAGGGCGTCGTCCCCGTATTGGCTGCGAAGTTCCTCGATGCGGGACTTCGCGAGTTCGGCCTGCTTGGTGCCGGGCTGACGCCGGATCACATCATTGTAATAGATGACGGAGGACTTCAGGTCCTTGCTGAATTCGTAGAATTTCGCGATGCGGAAAACGTCGTCGGCCTCCTCGCCGCCGAGCCGAGCCAGGTTTTCCTTGGCCTGCGGGGCTTTTTCGCTGTTCGGGTATTCGATCAGGAAGTCCTCGAACGTGTTTCGCGCCTGGATGAGTGAAGAGAGATCCTGCGACTTCTGCGCGAGACCGATTCGCAGGTAAACGTAGGCGATCTGGTAGAGCGCGTCGTCGTCGACGTCGCTGTTCGGGTAGGTATCGAGCACCTTCTGGTAGGCCTTGATCGCCTCGAAGGGCTGGCTCTGCTTCTCGTAGGAGAGGCCGAGATTGAACTGCGCCACTGGCGCGTATTTGCTGAACGGCGCGTTCGACAGAATGTTCGTATACATCTCCTGCGCGCGCTTGGCGGAATTGCCGACGTTCACGCCAAGGACTTTCTGCTGGCGGCCCTGGAGATATTTGTTGGCGATGGCGACTTGCGCGGCGACGGCACGCTCGAAATTCGGCGTGTCCGGATAACGCGTGAGGAGGGCCTGGTAGGCGTTGAAAGCGCGGGAAAGATCACCCTGGGCCTCGAGCAATTCGGCGAGCCGGTATTGGGCGGTCGAAGCCTCGGGCGCGAGCGGATATTTTTTCAACGCGGCCCGGTAGCCTTCGATGGCGGCGTTGGCATTCCCGCCTTCGTCAGCCGTGCGCGCGGCCAGATACAGGTCCGTCGCGGCGGCAGAATCTGCCGTCGGAGCGGGATTTTGAGCGGAAGCGGAAAGGGGCGCACCCAGACAGAGGGCAAGGATCGTCGTCGTAGTCAACGCGCGCCGAGCGCTCAGGGTGCCAATACCTCGGAACATGTGGAGGGTGAACGTATTGAGTGCCGAAAGAGGCGTCAAGGGAACGATGGCCGGGATCACGCGCGAAAAAAGTCTGCGCATGTCATCCTGCCGAAACGCAAAACACCGGCGGACGAGTCGCGGGCGGAAACCCAGGGGGTTCTCGCGGGACTGGCTCGCCGCCGGTGGCTTTGCGTTTACGTTCGATCCGGGTTTTTTATTCCTCGGTCGTCTTCTTCGCAGCGGATTTTTTGGCGGGCGCGGCCTCGGTGGCTTCGCCTTCGATCACGGCCGGAGCTTTCTTCGCCGACGCCTTCCTGGCGGGCTTTTTCTCCTCGACAACGACGGCTTCCGCCTCAACGGCGACGTCGACCCACTCGATGTAGGCCATCGGCGCGGAGTCGCTCTGACGCGGCCCAAGCTTGATGATGCGGGTGTAGCCGCCGGTGCGGGAGGCGGCGCGGGGCGCGACCTCTTCGAACAGCTTCTTCACGGCGTCCTTCTGTCCGAGATAGGATACGGCCAGACGGCGGGCATGGAGGTCTCCGCGCTTGCCGAGGGTGAGCATTTTCTCCGCGAAGGGGCGGACGGCCTTGGCCTTGGCGAGCGTGGTCTTGATGCGGCTGTGCTCGATCAGGCTAACGACCTGATTCGCGAGGAGCGCGTCGCGGTGCGCCTGCGAACGGCCGAGTTTCACGGTTTTCTTACGATGTCTCATGGATGGTGACGGTGGACGTTAAACGGGGTTGCGGTCGCGACTCAGGCGATCGGCTCGGCGGGCAGGTCGATGAGACCAGCCTCGAACTTCATGCCGAGGCCAAGGCCGAGCTGCACGAGCTTGTCCTTGATTTCGTTGAGCGACTTCTTGCCGAAGTTGCGATACTTGAGCATCTCGGCTTCGGACTTCTGCGCGAGCTGGCCGACGGTCGTGATGTTCGCATTGTTGAGGCAGTTCGCCGCGCGGACGGAGAGCTCGATCTCGTTGACGCTCATGTTGAGGAGCTTCTTGAGGCGGCTGTTTTCCTGGCTGACTTCCTGCGGGGTCTCGTCGAACTCGACCTGGGAATCGTCGTAATTGACGAACACGTCGAAGTGCTTGCGAAGAATCGCGGAGGACTGGAGCAGCGCGTCGTCCGGCGTGATGCGACCGTCGGTCCAGATCTCGATGACGAGCTTGTCGTAGTCGGTGCGCTGGCCCACGCGGGTGTTTTCCACCGCATATTTCACGCGAGTGACCGGCGAGAAGATCGAGTCGATGGCGATGACGCCGATCGGCTGGTCGGGACGCTTGTTTTCGTCGCCAGTTGCGAAGCCGCGGCCGACGCGGACTTCGAACTCGGCGTCGAACTTCTGCTTCTTGTCGAGCGTGCAGATGTGCTGGTCGGGATTGAGAACCTCGACCTGATTGCTGGCGGCGATGTCACCGGCGGTGACCGCGCCTTCCTTGTTCACGGAAAGCGTGAGGTTGCGAATGTCGCCACCGTCGTGGGCCTTCAGCTTGACCTTCTTGAGGTTGAGAATGATGTCGACCACGTCTTCCACGACGCCGGGCAGGGCGGTGAATTCGTGGGGCGCGCCCTCGATCTTGACCGAGGTGATCGCGGCGCCTTCCAGCGAGGAGAGGAGCACGCGGCGCAGCGAGTTGCCGATGGTGTGGCCGTAGCCGGCATCGAAGGGCTCGGCAATGAACTTGCCGTAGGTTTCCGTGAGGGTGGCCTCATCCCGGGCAAGGGACTTGGGCATTTCAAAACGACCGAGACGAACTGGCATGATGGTTTTCGAGAAACCGCCCGCGGGGAGCGGCAACACTTTAATGGGTTCTCACCGGGTTCCCCCTGACGCGAACGATGAATGTCGAGGACATTCACCCAGGGACCAACGGCGAAAGGGTTTTCAATTTCTTCGCGCGAGCCGGAAAACGTGGCACCGCAATCCTCCCGGGTAAAGAAAAATCTTTAGCCGGCAGAATTTCCAAGCCCCCTCCCCGTCTACGCGATCTCGATCACCATCGCTGTGGTGTTGTCGCGACCGGAACTCGCCACCGCGGCATTCACCAGCCGACGGGCGGGATTTTCGTCCGCGGCAACAAACCGGGGATCGCGGAGGTAATCGTCGAATTGCGAGTCGAACAGGCCGTCCACCAGCCCATCGGTGCAGAGCAGGAAGCGGTCGCCGGACTCGAAACCCACCGCGCCGAGGTGGGGATCGACGAACTGATGCCCGGCGCCGAGCGCCCGCTGGAGAGAGTGCTTGCCGGGATGATTGCGAGCCTCGCGCTCGTTGAGTTTCCCGTTCCGATACAGCCAGCCGACGTGCGTGTCGTCCGCAGAGAGCTGCCTGATGCCACCCGCCGCCGGCAGGTAGTAGATGCGGCTGTCGCCGATGTGGGCGTGATACATCCAGCGTGGCGTGAACCAACACAGGCTGAGCGTGGCGCCCATGCCGGCGCATTCCTCGTAGCTCCCGCCCAGAAAGAGGAGCGCGCGGTGAATATCGGTAAAAAGCGCGGTGAGAACGTCGTCGAAGCCGGCGTCGATTCCCGCCGCAGCCTGCCGAAACGCGGGCGGAAGGCGGCGCGTGATCTTTTCCACACTGATACGGCTGGCGAATTCGCCGGCAAGGGCGCCGCCCATGCCATCACTGACTGCGAACACGAAATCCTCGCGCCCGGTCGAGGCCTCGCCCACACGCCCAAGGTAGCGCACCTCCTGCGCGTCGAACTGCAGACAGAGGAAGGAGTCCTCGTTATTCTTCCGCACCCTCCCCTGGTCCGTCCACCCGTGCCATTTCAGGTGGGTCGTCGGGGATGTCGGGTTGGCCAGAGGCTCGGTCATCGGGCAGTTCGTCGAGGATGCTGGCAAACTCGAAGTCGATCAAGCAGAAGCGCCCGTCGCGCTGGCGGTAGGTCACGTTGCGCAGCTCGGCATCCTCGTGTCGCACACCGTATTCCTCGAGTTCCGCGTAAATTTCGCGCATGCGCCCCTCGTCCAGCCGGTCGACGCGCGACCCGCAATTCGTCGTCACGATCGACAGCGTATCGGGATTCGACTCCAGCAGGCGCGGAACGAACGGGCATTGGCGCTCCTCGAGATACCGGAGAACCTTCACCTCGGTCGCAAAGCGCTCTTCCGCCTTCGGTCCGCGGAAGGTCTTGTAGACCCGACCGTCGAAGCTGATGCGCACCGTCGCGCGGAGCGTGTCTTTGACCTGCTGCATGGCGGCTTCCAGACTCGCGTCTCTCCTCCCCCGGCGCAAGCCCGGAACCCGGCCGGACTTCCCCCCCTCTCCATTTCTGATGCCAGCCCCTTGCGATGGGATTTTGAGACCATCAGGAGGAGGCAAATGGCATCGATCCTGCTACACATTTCAGCTCCTGTCTTTTCGCTCCAAAAGCGGCTTTTCAGGAGATCGAACAACAAAACCCCGGGCGATTCACCATTGCCCGTATAAAAATCGACACCGCAACCCACCAATATGGCGAAGTATAAACTGGAATACATTTGGCTCGACGGCTATGAGCCCGTCGCGAACCTCCGCGGCAAGACCCTCGTGAAGGATTTCGACAGCTTCCCGGGACTTGATGACGTCCCGAAATGGGGCTTCGACGGCAGCTCCACCCGGCAGGCCGAGGGCCACAGCTCGGACTGCGTGCTCCAACCCGTCGGCGTCTATCCCGACACGACCAAGGAAAACGGCGCGATCGTTCTTTGCGAAGTCATGCACGCCGACGGCACGCCGCATTCCACGAATGCCCGCGCGACCATTCTCGACGATCCCGGCACCTGGTTCGGCTTCGAGCAGGAATACTTCCTCTACAAGGACGGCGCACCCCTCGGTTTCCCGAAGGGCGGCTTCCCGGCTGAAGGTCAGGGCCGTTACTACTGCGGTGTCGGCTACGGCACCCAGGGCGACATTGCCCGCGAAATCGTCGACACCCACCTCGACCTCTGCCTCGACGCCGGCATCAATCACGAAGGCATCAACGCCGAAGTGGCGAAGGGCCAGTGGGAATTCCAGATCTTCGGCAAGGGCTCCAAGAAAGCCGCCGACGAAGTCTGGGTCGCCCGTTACCTCCTCCAGCGCCTCTGCGAAGCCTACGGCGTGGACGTGGAATACCATTGCAAGCCGCTCGGCGACACCGACTGGAACGGCTCGGGCATGCACTCGAACTTCTCCACGGAATACATGCGCACCACCGGCGGTGAGAAATACTTCCTCGCCCTCATGGACGCGTTCGACAAATACAAGAACGAGCACATCGCCGTGTATGGCCCGGACAATCACATGCGTCTGACCGGTCTCCACGAGACCCAGTCGATCGACAAGTTCAACTGGGGCGTTGCGAACCGCGGTGCTTCCATCCGCGTGCCGAACAGCTTCATTCCGAACGGCTACAAGGGCTACCTCGAGGATCGCCGTCCGAACTCGCAGGGTGACCCCTACAAGATCGCCAGCCGCATTCTGCAGACGATCGCCACGGTTCCCACGGAATAATCCGTCGCGAACCCGGAAGACTCTATCGGGATAAGGGAGAGATTCCGAAAGCGAACGCCGCCTCGAGCAACCGAGGCGGCGTTTTTGCGTTTCCGCTTGGGCGGACTTGCCGATCCGTCGCCACCGTTTCGACAAATTGCCCCGGCCTTAATCCTCGCCCGCCTCGACCTCGAAAAACGCCGGCAACGGAGCGATCGGCCCGGCCCCCAGCGTCCGCACGTAGTCGAACATTCCCGGCGCCGTTTCCTTCCCCGTCGCGTAGGCCTGGAGGATCATTTCCAGCCGCGCATCGAGGTTGTCGATGTAGTGCAGGGCGATCGCCTCAGGCGTTTTCGGAAGCACCGGCGAGCCGAACTCCAGCGCCCCATGGTGCGAAAGAATCAGGTGGATGAGATGCAAACGAACATCATCCGACGCGGGCACGAGGCCTTCCCAGTCCTTCTTCGGCAGGTCGCGCCAGAGCGTGTTCACGACCTCCACGCCGATGTTGATATGCCCCATCAATTCCCCCCGCAGATCCGCGCGAATCGCAAAACCCTCCTCGGGCGGACACGTCTCCCAGAGCTTGCCGCAGTCGTGAAACAGCACCCCGGCCGCGAGCAGATCACGATTAAGCGTGCTGTAGACATCGCATAGCGCCATCGCGGCCCGCATCATCTGCGCGGTGTGCTGGACGAGGCCGCCGCGCCGGGCGTGGTGGTTCACGCGAGCCGCCGCCGCGCGCCGAAAGCGTGCACCGGCCGTTTCCAGAAAATGTCCGGCCAGGCCGCGCAGCCGGGGGTCCCTCACCGCGGCCACCGTGCGCTCGATGAACGCAAAATCCTCGTCGACCTTCGCGCGCTCGGCCTCGGAGCCCTCGAAAAGCGTGGCCCGCTCCTCCGGCATCAGGCGCCGCAATTCCCAGCGGCGCGCGTCGAGACCAAAGCCGCCATTCACGTAGAACTCTCCTTCGACGGCGACGCAGTCCGCGTCGTCGAGTTCCTCGCACACGCGCACGTTCGGCGAATCGCTCCACACGCGCAGCGTGAGGCTGTCGCTCGCATCGCGCAGTCGCAACTCCCAGAAGGGCTTTCCGTTCGAGCCCTCCTTGCGCGTGCATTGCTCGACCTGCGCGTGCAGCTCGGCATACATTGCCTTGTCCTTCGCCGCCCCGCGCACTGCGGAAATTGTCATCGCGCCAGCCATCCCCCTACATGCCCACCAGGGCCGCCGGCGGTCAATGCTCTTGCCCGGCCGGCGATGCGATTGACGGGATGCCAAGCTTCGCATCTTTCGCCGGCGGTGGCGCGATCTCGCGCGGAAGCCCCTTGAGCTCGCGCTGCGTCCACGGCGTGAAGCGGGTGGCGGATTGCTCGCGGAGACGTTTGACGTAGTCCGGCGAAATCGGCGGGGCAGAGTTGCCCCACGATGTGCGGAGATAATTCAGCACCGCGGCGAGATCCTCGTCGCGCAGAATTTTCCATGGGGGCATCGCGCCGTTGTAAACCTGCCCCCGCACGGTCAGTGCGCCTTCCACACCGTGCAGGAGGATGTTCACGAGATGATTGTCGCCACGCCATTCCTGCGCGAGCACCCATTCGCTCCCCGCAAGCGGCGGATACTGGCGCATGATCCCCTGACCATCAGCCTGATGGCACACGGCACAATTCCGCACGAACACGCGCTGCCCGAGCGTTGCGGGATCAGCCGGCTTGCGCGCAGCGAGGGTCTTCGAGGGATTGAAGACGTCGGCGCGGAAGCCCCCGGCGTTGTTCGCCAGGTAAAGTCCGCACCAGAAAACAAGCATCATGATGAGCGTGACGAACCACAGCGGCACGCCTTCGCGACCTTCGCGGGGCTCGTGTTGCTCGCGAAGGATCGATCCGTGCACCCGGACGAGATCGATCTCTCCTTCGGCCGGAGGGATCGGCGGCTCGACGAATTTCTCGTCGTCGGATCTTGCGGGATCGGGCGGACTCATGGCGCGGAAGATGGCGGCGGTGACGCCACCTCGGGCAGAGGATCCTCCCGCCGGAGCGAGAGCAGATACGCCACGAGATCCCTCGCCTCCTGCGTGGGAAGAATTTCGTAGCCCTTGCGCGGCGGGTGCGGGCCGCGCACGACAAGCGCCTCGGGATTCGGGCTCGCTCCGATCGGCCGCTCGACGAAAAGAAAGCGGAACGACGGCATGATCGACCCCGGCGACACGGTGCGAGGCTCGTAAAGATGCGCGTAGTGCCAGCGCACGTCGGTCTGGCGCACGCCGATGTTTGCGAGGTCCGGCCCGGTGCGCATTGTGCCGAGGAACGACGGGCGTTCCTGCAGATAATCCCGCGCGACCGTCTGCCGCGTGCCGAGGCCTTTCTCGATGTCGGTCGAAAGCCACGCCGGCCGCACCTGCTGGCTGTGACAGTAGATGCAGCCGTTTTCGGCATAGACGCGCGATCCCGCCATGGCGCTCCCCGTCAATGGCGCCGGCACGAGTTCACCGGTCGCCGCGGACCGCTCCGGTTTCAGGTTCCCGAGCTGGAGAAACGGATACGCCACCAGCCCCAGCCAGGACGTCGCGAAGACGGCAAGAATTCCCACGAAGAGGATCGGCAACCTGTTCATACCTCCGGCACCTCGCCTCCTCCGGGTGGCGGCGAACGACGCTCCCGCTTTCTCTCATAAGCCGATCCCACCTCCGCCAGCAACGTCGCGCCTTCCCGCTCTCCGCCGCGCCGCAGCAACATCTGCACGAACAAAATCGCGAAAACGAAATGCGCCGCTGCCAGCAGGATGCCCGAGAGCGCCCGCACGAACCGAAACGGCGCGACGACCTGGACCGACGTCAGGAAGGCGACCTGCGGGTCGTTGAGTTCGAGTCCCTGAAAAAATCCTCCGAGCGTGAGCGAGGCAAACATCAGGCCGATGCCCCCCGCCGCGAGCCAGAAATGCCAGCGGATCATTCGCGCCGAGGGCCATTCCCAGCCAACAAGCCGGGGCACGATGTAATACATCGCGCCGAACATCGTCATCGTGAAAAAGCCATACAGGCCGAGGTGGGCATGCCCGATCGTGTAGTCCGTGAAATGCGTGAGATTGTTCAGCGACGGGATCGCCATCAGGCTGCCCTGCAGGCTCACCGCCGTATAAGTCACCGCACCAAAGACCGTGAACCGCAGCGTCGGACTCCACCGCAGCGCGTCAAAATGCCCGCGCATCGTCAGGTGGTGATTGATCGCCACCGCGATGACGGGAACGAACATCATCACGCTCGCCACAACGCTCGCGCTCACCATCCACGCCGGGAACGGCCCGCCGATGAGGTGATGCATTCCATTCCAGCTGTAGAAAAGCGCCAGTGACCAGAAGCCGAGGATCGACAGATAGTAGCTGTGCACCGGCCGCCCCAGCACCTTGGGGATCATGTAATACGCGCTCGCCAGACCGATCGGCGTGAACCACAGCCCGAGGATGTTGTGCCCATACCACCAGTTCACCGCACCGACCACCGAGCCCTGCACCGGCTGCCAGATCAGCAGAATGTTCGCCGTCGCATAGAGCCATGGGAACCACAGGAACGCCGCCAGCAGATACCATTGCGAGACATACACATGCCCCGGCCGACGAAAGTGGAACATCACCACGCCCCACACGCCGATGCACGCGTAGGCCATGAAAAGAATCGGCGTCGCCCAGCCGGGAAACTCCAGCCATTCGATCGATCGGCTCTGCCCTGCCAGAATTCCCGCCGTTCCCGCGGCCACGCCGACGTTCCACGCCACGCCGGCCGCGATCAGCAGTCCGCGATGCCGCAGCGCCACCCGACAAAGCCGCGCCATCAGCCAGATGCCCACGCCGATGCCCACGGCCGAGGCCCAGCCGTAGATCACGATGTTCAGGTGCGCCGGTCGCACGCGGCCGAAGGTCAGCCAGTCCGCCGAATCCAGCAGCCCGGGGAAGACCATTTTCCAAGCCGCGAGCACGCCCAGCAGCGAGCCAGCGAGCAGCCATGCCACGCCGGACGCGAAGAAAAACAACACCGGCCCGCGCAGCGAACGGTCGATCTCCGCTCGCTCGATCTGGCTGGCGGTGTCCGGAGGATCGTTGCTCAAAGCCGCCCTCCCGGAAGCTCCTCGCCCGCGTCGTGACCTCCGCGCGCCGCTTCCGCCGCCGCGTCGTATTCCGCGAGTTCCTCGGCGTCAAAGATCACCCGCGCCGCGGACTCCAGATCCTCGAACTGTCCGTCACGAGCCGCCCACGAGCAGGCCAGCACCGCGCTGCCGCCCAGCAGCCCGAGCCCGAGAATCAGGAGGATCACGCCCGCTTCCATCAGAATCTCCCGGCACCGAGCCAGCGCAGTCCGCACGTTACGGCAAAAAAAAGTCCCATCATCCCCAGTGCGAGCAGGAATGCCCCCGCCCGCTTCGAGGCGGACATGGGTGCAGAACTCGCGCGAGCGGATTCACGGCTGAGGGACATCGCCGACCACCATGCCGCCAAAATGCGCGTCCGACAACCCGCCGATTGATGTCGCGGCTGGCCGGTCCGGTTTCCCCTAAAAGGAGGAACGCGAGCGGTGGCGCGGACTCTGCAACTTCGGCAGTCTCAGAGTCCCGAGGGCATTGAGCGCCTGCCCGGTCAGAACCACGAGGCCGCTCCGGATCGTCACCGCCCACTGCCAGGGGGCCGGCGTCTTCAGCTTCTGCGCATCGTAGAACGACCGGCTCTCATCGCGCAGATCGCGCAACTTGATCGCCTTCGCTGCGGTATCCGGCTCGGCCGCGAGCAGAATCGCCTCGTAGATTTTCCTTTGCCGCAGCGCCACACCATCGTTTTCGCGCTGAGCCTGAAGATCCGCCACGATCGAAGGAGCTCCCCCGAAAAGGCCGATCATCAGCCCCGCCGTGCCGAGCAGGATCAGTTTGGCAGCCAGCCGCTCCAGACGGATCTTCCGGAAAATCCTCATTTCAAAACCCTAACTGTTTACGCCCCGTATCGACAAGACTCCATCCGCATGCCGATGCGGGACCAACGATCAATGATCGTCGACTTTCTTACCCTTCCCCTGCTTCTTTTTCGCAGGCGGAGGATTCGGCACTTTCACAGCGGCGTGGGGCGAGGAGCTTTGCGCCCGGTGCTCGGAGGCGTTGCCCCGGGATCGATTCCGCGTTTTCTCGCGAGAGCGATTCACGTTCGTGACATTCACCGTGTTCACGTTCGTTTCGTTCACCGTTGTCCGGTTCACGTTACGCTCTTGGATATCTTCATGCCGCGAGTCATAGCGGTCGCTATCGTCGCGATCGCGGTAGCCGCCGTCGACATAGACGGGCCCCTCCTCCACATACCCGGGGCCTCCGCCATATCCCCCAGGCACCACCGTCGTTTCACATCCCGAAAGAAGCAGCCCCGCACCCAGCACGCCCGCAGAAAGAATCTTGTTCATATCCGAGAAACGCGTGTTTGTCCCCACCCTGATGTCAGGACAACCCCTGACCCTCGGTCCGCGCCCAGACAGCGCCTTCGCGAATTTTGCGTTTCTGGAAAAAAACACCCACGTGTCAGATTGCCGCGACGCGAACACCAGCGTCATGGGAAACAGCATCTTCTACATCATTGGTGTCGTGGTCGTCGTCGTGGTCGTCCTCAAGGTCCTCGGGCTCTTCTAACCGCCCGCCGACGGTCAGTCCCCCTGGCCGGATTTTCGCAGGGACGGCGGGCGTGGGACGTTGACGAGATCGTCACGTTCGCGCGTGGACGAAGAAAGCGGGCCGCTCGCATGGCTGCTTGTTCTCTGGCGCCAGCGCCGTCGGAAAATGGCCATCGCAGGCCGCTGAACGATGCCCCGTCGGCCGTTCGGACTCCTCGAAAATTCGGGGCGGCCGCTGGCGATTCCCAGTTTCCGCAGATCATCGTTGCCGACTGGCACGCCGTCCGCTCTAAGTAGCAACCCAGAATGGCAGCACACGGGGAACCTTCTGATTACATTTCCACCGGCATCGCAAAGATCGACGCCGACATCCAATATCTCATCGAGCGGCTCGCCGCCGTTCTGGTGACCCTCGGGGAGGGCGAAACCGCAAAACTGCTTCCCTGGCAGCCCGGCGCCTCGCCGGATGCCGCGGTCGCCGCGAATTCTCAATCGGTCGAACAGGCGTATTCCATCGCGTTCCAGCTCCTGAACATGGTCGAGGAATGCGCCGCCGGCCGCACCCGCCGCCTCCGCGAGATTGCCGATCAGTCTTCCGACAACACCGGCACCTGGGCCTACTATCTGCGCCGCCTCAGGAAGGGTGGCTTCACCGCAAAACAGATCGCCGAAGTTCTGCCCACGGTGCGCGTCGAGCCCGTGCTCACGGCGCATCCGACAGAGTCCAAGCGTCCCGCCGTGCTCGCCCAGCACCGCGTGCTGAACGGCCTGCTCGAGGCCATCGACTCCCCGGCGCAATCTCCCGCCGAGCGGCAGCGCCTGCGCGAATCGCTCACCGTCGCCCTCGAGCGGCTGTGGCGCTCCGGCGAAATCCTTCTTGAGAAGCCCGAGATCGCCACCGAGCGCACGGGCATCATGTTCCACCTCCGCGATGTCTTTCCTCGCGCCGTTGCTCTGCTCGACCAGTCGCTCGCCGAGGCCTGGACGGCGGCGGAATTTCCCGCCGAGCTGCTCGCCTCGCATTCCGCCTGGCCGCGTCCCCGCTTCAGCACATGGGTCGGCGGTGATCGCGACGGCCACCCGTTCGTCACGTCCGAAGTCACCGAAGACACGCTCACCGAGCTGCGTCGCAGCGCCTTTCTCGTGCTCGACCGCGGTCTGCGCCACCTCGCCGCGGCCCTGCCGCTCTCCGAGCTCGTGCAGCCGGCTCCCGCGGATTTCGCCGAAGCTCTCGCCGGGATCGCCGCTCTCGTCGACCCCGCCCGCGTCGCGACGATCCGCCGCGCTCACGCCGACGAACCTTGGCTCCAATACGTCCTCCTTCTCCGCGAGCGCCTGCCGCTCGACGAGAACCGCGACGAAAACGCCCGCATCGTCGAAAAGCCCGGCTCCTACCGCTTCGCCGAGCAGCTCGACGCCGACCTCGCCGTGCTGCAGGACTCGCTCGTCGCCATTGGCGCGGACCGCCTCGCCCTCAGCGCCGTGTGGCCGGTCCGCCGCACGCTCGACGTCTTCGGCTTTCACCTCGCCTCGCTCGACATTCGCCAGAACAGCTCGTTCCACGACAAGGCGATCAGCCAGATCCTCGCCGCCGCGGGATTTGCCGACTCCGACTTCGCGAACTGGAGCGAGGAAAAGCGCGTGGAGTTCCTCACGAAGGAACTCACCGGTCCCCGCCCCTTCCATTTCTCCGATTCCCGCATCGCGCCCGAGGCTGACGCCGTGCTCGATTGCTACCGCGTGCTTCGCGCGCACCTCAACAAATACGGCAGCGGCGGCATCGGCGCTCTCATCGTGAGCATGACTCGGTCGCTCTCCGACCTGCTCGCCGTCTACGTGCTCGCCCGCGAAGCCGGCCTCACCCGCTGGGTCGATGGCCAGCTCGTCTGCGACCTGCCCGTTGTGCCACTCTTCGAAACGCAGGACGATCTCGAGCGCAGTCCCGGTCTCATGGCCGCCTTCATGGCGCATCCGCTCACGAAGCCCAGCCTGATCCACCAGCGCAACCAGCGTCGCAGCATGCCGGCCCGCATGGCCGCGCGGCCCATCCAGCAGGTGATGATCGGCTACAGCGACAGCAACAAGGATTGCGGCATCCTCTCGAGCCAATGGGCGCTCTACAAGGCCCAGCGCGCGCTCACCCAGACGGCTGACGAAGCCGGCATGCAGATCCGCTTCTTCCACGGTCGCGGCGGCACGATCAGCCGCGGAGCCGGCCCGATCCACCGCTTCCTCGACGCCTTGCCCACCGGCAGTATCCAGGGCGACTTCCGCCTCACCGAACAAGGCGAAACCATCGCGCAGAAATACGCGAACCTCCCCACCGCCGCCTTCAACCTCGAGCTCCTGCTCGCCGGCGTCGCCGCCGTTTCCATCGAGCAAAGCAGTCCCGACGCCGCTCCGAAGCCCGAGAGTGACGAGGTCTGGGAAATCCTCACGAAGGCCAGCACGAAGACCTATCAGGATTTCGTGCATTCCGAGGGCTTCACCGATTTCTACTCCTACGCGACCCCCATCGACGCGCTCGAGAACACTCGCATCGGCTCCCGCCCGGCGCGTCGCACCGGCCGCCGCACGCTCGCCGACCTGCGCGCGATCCCGTGGGTCTTCAGCTGGAACCAGTCCCGCTATTACCTCACCGGCTGGTTCGGCGTCGGCTCCGGCCTCGAAGCGCTCGCAAAAACCAAACCCGAAGCCTTCGCGGAACTCCGCACGAACCTCCGCAAATACCCGGTGCTCTACTACGTCCTCACAAACGTGGAGACGAATATCGCGAGCGCCGACCTCGGCATCATGGCCGCCTACGCGGATCTCGTGCCCGATCCGGCCATCCGGGAATCCTTCTTCGGTCGCATCACCGCGGAGTTCGAAAAGACCCGCACCATGCTCGACGACATCTTCCAGGGCCGCCTCGAAGACCGCCGCCCGCGCATGCTGAACACACTCCAGCGCCGCGCCGACGCTCTTGCCGTCCTGCACCGCCGCCAGATCGATCTCCTGCGCGCCTGGCGATCGGCTCCGACGCCCGAGGAGGCCGCCGCCCTGCTGCCGCGCGTGCTTCTCTCGGTCAACGCGATCGCAAGCGGCCTGCGCACCACCGGCTAGGCGGCCGTGAAGATCATTCGGCATCTCGATGCCGGCGGCGTGGTTCGCTACGCCGCCGAGCAGCCGGACGGTTCCGCCCTCGTCATTCGCGGTGACATCTTCGGCGCGTTCGACGTCACGCCGGAAACTGCCGACGTGCGCACCCTTCTCGCCCCGGTCGAGCCAGCAGCCATTCTCTGCATCGGCCTCAACTACCGACAGCACGCTGCCGAAACCGGTGCAAAGATCCCAAAGCATCCGGTCCTGTTCATGAAGCAATCGGCCGCGCTCCAGCATCCCGGCGCGCCCATCGAGATTCCCAGCCACCTCGCCAGCGAGCGCGTCGACTTCGAAGGTGAACTCGCCGTCGTGATCGGCCGTTCGTGCAAAAACGTCACGGCAGAAAAGGCCCTCGACTACGTGCTCGGCTACACCTGCGCAAACGACGTGAGCGCTCGCGACTGGCAGAAGGATCACGGCGGCAGCCAGTGGTGCCGCGGCAAGACCTTCGACACATTCTGCCCGCTCGGCCCACGCCTCGTCACCACCGACGAGATTCCCGATCCGGCCGCGCTGCGACTGCGCACGACGGTCAGTGGCGAAGTCATGCAGGAAAGCACCGTCGGCGACATGATCTTCGACGTGCCGACGCTCATCGCCTTTCTCAGCGGCAGCACGACGCTCCGCCCAGGCACCGTCATTCTCACCGGCACCCCGTCCGGCGTTGGCATGGCGCGAACGCCCCCACGCTTCCTTCATCCCGGCGATGAAGTCACCATCGAGATCGACGGCATTGGCCGGCTCACGAACCCCGTAATCGCCGAGCCCTGATCACAAAAAAGGCCGCGATCTCCAGTCGGAGTCGCGGCCCTTTTCGAAAGGCGCCTGTCCTTAGAACGGAATGTCGTCGTCCTCAGGTTCGGCTGGCGGGCGCGATGCGGGCGGTGCCGAACGCTGCGGCGGGCGCGAGGGCGGCGCATCATCGTAATCACCACCACTGCTGCGGCCACCACCGCCACCCTTGGTTCCAAGGAGCTGGATGTTTTCGCCGACGACCTTCAACTTGCTGCGCTTCTGGCCGGTCTGCTTGTCGTCCCACGTGTCCATCTGCAGACGGCCCTCGACGTAAAGAGGCTGCCCTTTCTTGGCGTATTCGTGCGCGACCTCAGCGGTGCGGCCCCACAGCGTCACGTCGATGAACGTCGTCTCCTCCCGCTTCTCGCCGCCTTCCGAGGCGGGAATGAAACGGTTGACCGCCAGGCCGAGGTCGGTGACGGCGGTGCCTTTCGGCGTGTATTTGATCTCGGGGTCACGCGTGAGATTCCCGATGAGGATGACTTTATTGACGCTGGCCATGGGGTGCTTCGAGCGGGAGACGGATTAGGCCGCGGCCTTGGCGGCGGGCAGGACGAGATAGTTCTGCAGGGTCACATCCGCGTCGAGCTTGAACTTGCCACGGAGCTTCTCGAGCGTAACCGGATCGGTCTCGATGATGAAGTTCACGTAGTAGCCGGACTTCTGGTGGTTGTGCTCGTAGGCGAACTCACGGCGCTCGAGGCGCTGCACTTGCTCGACGGTCACGCCTTCGGCGGCGAAATCCTTTTCGAGACGTTCGATGATGTCCTTGGCGCTGTCTTCTTTGCCGCGCGTGTTGAGCACGAGCAGGGCTTCGTATCGTTTTTTCATGGTGTCAGTTTTTGGGGTCGTTATTGGGATTGAATCGGTTCATGGCGGCCGCAAAGCCGTTGGCCTGGGCAAACTCCACGGCATCCGCCGCACGGTCCACCGCCTCGTCGAGCGCGGCCTGTTCCTCGGAGGTGAATTTACCGAGGACGTGACCGACGAGCGAATTTTTCGTGACGGAGCCAATGCCGACACGCAACCGCGGCACCTGTTCGGTGCCGAGATGCATGAGGACGGAGGCGAGACCGTTGTGCCCGCCGTCGCTGCCCGTGCCACGAAGTCGCAGCCGGCCGAGCGGAAGGGCCACGTCGTCGATCACCACCAGCGCCTGCGAGGGCTCGAGCTTGTAAAACCGGCAAAAGTCGCCGACGGATTCGCCGCTGAGGTTCATGAAGGTCATGGGCTTCAGCAGCGTCCAGTCGCCGACGCGGGCCATGTCGGCATTCCACTTCGGCTCGTGCGCAAACGTCGACCCCGCCCGACGCGCAAGCGCGTCCGCGACGAGGAATCCAACGTTGTGGCGGGTGCGGTCATATTCCCGGCCAGGGTTCCCGAGTCCAGCCACAAGGCGAAAGCGAGAACCCTCCATGCGAGCGAGGCGCGGAGAGGCGCCTTAGGCTTCCGCCTTCTTCTCCTTGAGAACCTCGGGAGCGGCCGCGGCGGGAGTGGCTTCCTCCGCGACTTTCGGCTCGGAGACGAGGAAAACGGTGATGTCGCCGTCGGTGACCGAGGTGACGCCAGCGGGAAGCTGGATGTCCTTCACGTGGATCGACGCGCCGATCTCGAGGGCGGAAACGTCCACGGTGAGAAGGTCGGGAAGGTTCTGCGGAAGGCACTCGATGTGGAGCGTGCGGAGCTGCTGCTGGAGCAGGCCGCCATGGGTCTTCACGCCGACCGCTTCGCCAGTGGGCTCGATCGGCACTTCGGACGCGACGGTCTCGGTGCGGGAGACCGCGTGGAAATCCACGTGCAGGATCGTGCCACGGACGGGATGACGCTGGATCTCCTGGATGAGGGAGAGCTTGTTCGCGCCGTCGATGTCGAGATCGACGAGGACGTGCTCGTTCGCCGCGTGGGCGAGGACGTTCTCGATGGCCTTGCGGTCCACCTCGAGATTGGCGGGAGTTTCATGAGCGCCGTAGATCACGGCGGGCACGGCGCCACGGGCGCGGACTTGTTTGACCGCATTGCGACCGGCTTCGGGGCGCGGACGGGCGGAGAGTTTCACTTGCTTGGCCATAACGGGAATGTCTGTTCGGTTTATTTCTTCAATTGGAAGAGCGACGTCACCGATTTGTCTTCGTGGATGCGCTTGATGCCTTCGCCCAACAGCTCGGCTATCGATAACACCTTGACGCAGCTGACCGCACCCGAATGAACCGGTGTGCTGTCGGTGGTGATCAACTCCTTGATCGGAGAGACCTTTAATCGTTCAACCGCCAAATCTGTCAACACGGCATGCGAAACACCAGCATAAATCTCCATGGCGCCACGATCGCGTAAAATAGCCGCCGCGTTCGTGATGGTGCCTGCTGTCTCGGTGAGATCGTCCACGATGAGGACGTTCCGTCCGTAGACATCGCCGATCACGTGCGAGGCCTCGGTCTCGGTCGCGGATTTCCGCTTCTTCACGACGATGGCGAGGCTCGTGCCGAGCGCCTGGGAGTAGGCCTGGGCCATCTTCACGCCGCCGACGTCGGGCGAAACGACGACGATGTTCTCGAGCTTCCGGCTCATCAGATACTCCATCATCACCGGCAGGGCGTAGAGATGATCGACCGGAATGTCGAAAAAGCCCTGCAGCTGCTGCGCGTGGAGATCCATCGTGAGCACTCGCTGCACGCCGGCGGCGACGATGAGATTCGCGACGAGCTTTGCCGTGATCGGCACTCGGGGCTGATCCTTGCGATCCTGCCGGGCGTAGCCGAAGAAGGGAATCACCGCCGTGATGCGCGCCGCGCTCGCCCGCCGGGCCGCATCCACGAGGATGAGCAGCTCCATGAGGTTCTGGTTCGTCGGCGGGCAGGTCGGCTGCACGATGAACACATCGCGACCGCGAATGTTCTCGTTGATCTTGACGAAGGTTTCTCCATCCGGAAAGGAACTCACGGAAGCCTCGCCGAGCGGGACGCCGAGGTAGCTGCAGATGGATTCGGCGAGGGCGCGATGGGCCGTGCCGGTGAAGATTTTTAATTCGGCGGTGGGTCGAAACATGGGAGCGGCCCGGTGAATGCTACGGTGGCACTGCAAGCTGGCAATGCCAAAATATCTGCCACGTGCGCTTCCGGCGCGTCAGGCCGTCGATGGCTCGTCCGCCGGCACGGAATCGACCTCCGCGGTCCGCGGCAAAAGCAGCGTGAGAAAAATCGAGAGACCCACGAGCACGGCGCCGGCCCACAACGGCGTGCGGGCATAGAATTCCTTCGCGCGCCCCACGTCGAACGAGAGCAGCAAACCGGCGAGCGCCGGACCGATCCATCGCGCGAGCGAGCCCGCGCTTTGCAGCAACCCGAGCGCGCGCCCCTGCCAGTTCTGGTCGACGCTGCGTGACGCGATGCCCGTGAGCGTGGGCATCAGCAGACTGTTCCCGATCGCGACGGCGATGCAGGCGATCACGAGCGACATCATCCCCGAGGCGAGCGGCAGCGCGAAAAGTCCGATCGACAAAACGACCGCGCCGCCCGTCGCCAGGCGCGCCTCGCCAAATCGCTTCACGAGCCGCCCGATCAGGCCGCCCTGAATGATCGCCCCGACGAGACCGACCATCGCGAGCATGCCGCCGGTGTGCAGTTCATCGAGGTCGAAGCGGTGAAGCAAAAACAGCGCGAAGACCATCGTCATCATCGAGAAACCCGTGATGAGGCAGAAATATGTGGCCGTGACGGTCGCATACACGCGGCCGTTGCTGTGCTGGAAGACGGCAAAGATCGACTCGCGCACCTGCCCGCCACGGCGCTCCTTCGGCAGGCTCTCCGGCAGGATCACGAGGACGAGGATTGCATTCACCAGCGCCATGCCTGCGGCGAGCAGGAACGGAGCGTGCAGCCCAAACAGTTTTCCCACCAGGCCGCCGATCGCCGGACCAAAAACGAAGCCCAACCCGAAGGCGGCGCCAATGAGCCCCATCGCCTTCGCGCGCTCCTCCCGCGTGGAAATATCGGCCACATACGCCTGCGCGGTGCCAATGTTTCCGCCAGCCGCCCCGTCGATGAGTCGCGCGAGGAAGAGCATCGCGAGCGAGCCCGCGAGACCCATCATGAGAAAGCCCGCGGCTGTGCCGAGGATGCTGATGAAGAGGACCGGCTTGCGACCGACGCGATCGGAAATCTGGCCCCACAACGGCGCGGCCAGAAATTGCGCGAATGAGAAAATCGCAACCAGCAGGCCGTTCTGTAGCGGCGTCGCATGGAACGTTTCCGCGTAGATCGGCAGCACGGGAATGACGATTCCAAACCCGATCATGTCGATCAGGATCGTGAGGAAAATGATGCCCAACTGGGCGCGCTTGGTCGTCATGTCGAACGGAACGCCGGGGTCAATGACACCCGCAGCCGCCCGAGCCGCAACCATGGCTCGGCGTCGGAGCGCTCGCGCTCTTGCTCTTCGCGAGGTAGCCGATGCCGCCCGTGATCACGCGGCGAATCGGCTCGCCCGTTTCGGGATGCACGCGCAGCGCGTCGTCCTTCATGCTCTGCTTGATCTCGTAGCGCCGGCTCGGCGACTTGATCGTTTCGTAAACGTAAATCGGCATGGCGGGAAATGTAGGCGGACGACCCGCCGCGCGCAAGCGGCCCCTCGCCCGATCGCCGGTCCCAAAAAGGAAAAAAGCCGACTGCCACATGGGCAGACGGCTTTTTTTCCTCGGGAGGGAAAGTATTCCCTGAGATTAGCGCTTGGAGAACTGGAAGCGCTTGCGGGCACCGGGCTGGCCGGGCTTCTTGCGTTCCTTCATGCGCGGGTCGCGGGTGAGCAGGCCTTCCTTCTTCAGGATCGGACGAAACTCGGGATTCAGCTCGATGAGCACACGGCTGATGGCGAGACGCAGCGCGCCGGCCTGGCCGTTGATGCCGCCGCCATTGGTGCTCACGCGAAGATCGTAGGCGTGGACGCTATTGGCGAGTTCGAGGGGACGAAGAATTTCGTTCTGGAGCGAGAGACCGGGAAAATACTCGGTGAAGTCGCGATCGTTGACGCGGATGGTGCCCGAGCCGGCCTTGGCCCAGATCTTGGCGATCGCGTTTTTGCGGCGACCCGTGGCGGTGTATTCGTTGCTCATGTTACAGAATTAGAGAGTGGCGACCTTCGGGTTCTGCGCTTCGTGCGGATGGGCGGAACCGGCATAAACCTTGAGCTTGCGGTAAGTCGTGGCGCCAAGGGCGTTGTGCATGATCATGCCCTTGACCGCGCGTTCGATGAGGAGCTCGGGCTTGCGCTCGCGACGAGCCTTGAAGGTCTCGTGCTTGTGGCCGCCGACATACCCGGAGAAGCTCATGTAGGTCTTCTGGATGTCTTTCTTGCCGCCGACCTTGACCTGATCGGCATTGATGACAACGACGAAATCGCCGGTGTCGACGTGGGTGGTGTAAACGGGCTTGTGCTTGCCGCGCAGGAGCGTCGCGGCTTTAACGGCGACGTGGCCGAGCATCTGGTCCTTGGCGTCGATCACCCACCAGTCTCGCTTTACTTCTGCTACTTTGGCCGAAAAGGTCTTCATGGAAAAGGGTCGATAAAACACCACGCATCCCAACCTCTGTCAAATCCCAAATCGATGAATTTCACGTTTCGCGCAAAATGAAATGGGTGATCGCAGCCATCGGCAAGCCCCGCCTCGACTACGCGCGACTGGGCATGGACGAATATTTGAAGCGCACGCGGCATTTCGCCGAGGTAGAAATTCTCGCACTCCGCAGCGGCGCGCAGGCCGCGGAAGGTCAGGCCCTGCTCGAGCGCACCACGGGCTGCCACCGGATCGTCATGGACGAACGCGGCGACCGCCTCACCAGCCGCCAGTTCTCGCAAATGATCGCCGAGCTCGAACTCGCCGGCACCCGGCGCGCCGCCGTGCTCGTGGGTGGCGCGGATGGCCATTCCGCCGAGGTTCGCGCGCAGGCCGACCGCGTGCTCTCGCTCAGCTCGCTCACGCTCCAGCACGAGCTCGCCCTGGTCGTGCTGCTCGAGCAGATCTACCGCGGCTACTCGATCCTTCGTGGCACGCCCTACCACCGTGACTAAAAAAAGACGGCCCGCTTGTAAGAAGCGGGCCGTCGATGGAATTCGGTTTTCGGGGAAGGTCTAGCTGTCCTTCTTGTCTTTCTTCTCCTTCTTGGCGGCCTTCATCTTCGCCTGCTGCTCGGGCGTAAGCACGGCGTTGACCTTCGTCTTCGTCGCTTCCTTGATCGGCTTGAGCTTCTCCTGGCGCTGCTCCTTGGTGAGCGACTTGTCCTGCATGATCGGATCGGCGGCCGCCTTCTGCTCCGCGTAGATCTCCTTGAGCTTCGCGACCTGATCGTCGGAGAGCGAGAGATCGGCCTTCATCTTGGCGACCTTGTCGTCCGGAGAAGCTTTGGCCGACTGGGCGGACACGGTGGAGAGAGGAAGCAGCGCGACCATGGCGGCGCCGCAGAGTTGGAGGAGAGATTTGGTATTCATCGGTAAGAGGGTGAACCTAGCCCAACCCGGCGAATTTGGCGAGGTTGCGAAAATGTTTTTTCCCCGGGGCCGCCGGGCCTTGCGTCCTTCAGATGGGCAAACCATACTCGCCCGCCGATGCCCGTTCTCCCCATCTTCGACCGAGTCACGGCCCGCGCCGGCGTGCGTTTGATGGTTGGCGCCCTCGCCGCAAGCCTCCTGGCTGCCTGCGCCGCGAAAAAATCTCCGACCGAGAAACCCACACCGGCCGAGTCCGGCAAGCCCAAGCCCTCGCCTTCGCCATCTCCGCAACCTTCCGCGACGCCAAGGCCCAGCCCCACTCCGGAGGTTCGCTACACCGCGACCGTGCGAGTGGAAGGCGGCTCCTCCACCACGGAGGACGTCACCCCGAATGCGTCGCCGAGCCCCTCTCCATCGGCCACGCCGGAAGCCAGCCCGTTACCGAGTCCCACTCCCGCCGCGACGCCGAAGCCGAAAGAATCCGGCAACATTTTCACGAACACCTGGCAGAAAATCTTTCCGCCCAAGCCGAAGCCCGCGCCGGCCGCCGGCCCCGCTGCCGCCACTTCCGTCTCCACGCCCGCGCCGATTCCCGGCCAACCGCGCGAAGGCTTCTTCGCGCGAATGTGGCACCGCGTCTTCCCCAGAAAGCAGAAGCCCCCGATCGCCGCGCCGCCGCAGTGGGTCGGCACGATCAAGCTCGTCAACGAACGCGACGGCTACGTCCTTATCGACGCGATCAACGCCCCCACCCTCGCTCCCGGTGAGACCCTCAACGCCGTCGGCAATGACCACGAGAGCGGCGTCCTCCGCACCACCGCGGATAAAAATCCGCCGTTCTTCATCGCCGATCTCGTGAGTGGCAAACCCAGGGTCGGCGACCGCGTCTACTCCCCCAAACCCTGAAACTCGCCCGCGGATCTCAAAATTCGGATTGACCTGAATACTTAAGCAGGTCAAACATTCAATGACGTTAAGAAAATGCTGACCGAGGAACTCGCTTTGTCCACTGAGTCCATTGGGCGTCTGGCCGACATCATCCTGACGCTCCAACGCTGCTTCATCATGCGCCTTTCCGAGAACCTCGCCGGCGGCGACGTCTCCTTTGCGCAGTTCTTTCTCCTCAGTCACATCAATTCCTGCTGCGCACTCAGCATGACGGAGATCGCCGCAAAGATGACTCATACTACGGCCGCCGCCACCGGGCTGGTCGACCGCCTCGAGCGCCTCGATTACGTGGAGCGCACCACCGCCCCGAACGACCGCCGCAAGGTCCTCGTCCGCATCAAGCCCAAGGGGGTCGAGCTCGTGAAGGTCATCCACCTCGACATGGTGAACAGCCTCGCCAAGGTCATGCATGAACTCACCGTCGAGGAGCAGCACATGTGGCTGCAGATCTACGAAAAGATTTTCAACTACTGCCAGTGCCAGGAGCAGAATGCCCCGGCCGGCCTCCCCTCCCGGGATTAACGATTTTATGACGAAGCCCCGCTCGACCGCGCGCACCCTTCTCCTCTCCCTCGCCCTTACTGCTTCCGGGCAGGCCCAACCCACGCCGACTCCGGAGCCCACTCCGCAGGACCTCACCACCGCCACGCCGACTCCGGCGCCCGCAGTTTCGGCCTCGACGCCCTTCTACTCGGCCACCCTGCCAGACGCGACCCCGCTCCCGGAGATGCCGCCTGTGGTCGTGCCCACGCCGGATCCCACCTACTCGGCCACGATGCCCGATGCCGCCGTGCCGACGCCCACTCCGGTGCCCACCGCCGTCGAGCCCGATCTCGATCCCTCGCTCGCGAATCCCGGTCCGCCGCCCGCACCCGTGCCCGACGTCCAGCGGAATCCCGAGGACGTCACGCCCAGCAAGGCGACCATCCGCAAGCTCAACGAAGAAGCCGTCGAGAAGATCAATGCCTTCGCGAGGAGCCAGCGGAACCCCGCCGTCGCCGACCTCACGCTCGAGCAGGCCATCGACATTTCGTTCAAGCAGAACCCCGATATCCTCAACGCGATCGAGCAGATCCGCCTCACCCGCGGGCAGATCATCGAAGTCACCTCGCAGGCCCTGCCGCACCTCAATGCCGTGGGCGGCTTTACGCAGCAGCAGACCACGCTCACCGATCCCAAGCGCCCCGGCGTCAGCAGCAGCGGCAATACCATCCAGATTCCCAATGGCCAGGGCGGCTTCACCCCGGTCGACTTCGGCAACTTCGGCGGCGGCGGCTCCTCGTTCGTGAATCCCCAGTCGTGGAACGTCGGCTTCCAGGCCAGCCAGCTCCTCTACAACGGCGGCGCCGTCGTCGCCGGCATCAAGGCCGCGCGCTTCGTCGAGGACAGCGCCTACTTCAGCCTTCGCCAGACGATCGACCAGACCATCGCGAACGTGAAGACCGCCTTCTACCAGGTCATCCTGAATCGCGCCCTCGTCGTCGCCCAGCAACAGTCCGTCAACCTCCTCCAGGAGCAGCTCCAGGATCAGCAGAGCCGCTACGAAGCCGGCACCGTCCCGCGCTTCAACGTCCTTCAGGCCCAGGTCGCCCTCGCCAACGCCCAGCCGCCGCTCATCAGCGCGCTCAACAACCTCCGCGTCTCCCAATACCAGCTCGTGAAGACGCTCGGCATGGACTACAAGACGAGCAAGCCCAGCGAAGTCCCCTTCAACGTCGTCGGCGGCCTGCCCTACCAGCCCCGCGCCATCAACCCCGACGAATCCATCCGCATCGCCATCGAGCGCAGCCCGCTCCTCAAGGCCCAGCGCCAGAGCATCCTCGCGAACAACGAGAACGTCCACGTCCAGTTCGCCGGCTACCTCCCCAGCGTCTCCGCCACCGCCGACTACACCTGGAAAAACAACCAGGCCTTCCATAGCCTCGGCGAAGTCACCCAGGGCTGGACCTACGGCATCCAGGGCAGCTGGGCCATCTTCGACGGCGGCGAGACCGCCGGTCAGGTCGCCCAGGCCAAGGCCCAGCTCCAGCAGGCCGTCATCAACTACGACAACTCCGTCCGACAGGTCATCCTGAACGTCCAGCAGTCCATTTCCAATCTCCAGACCGCCGAGCAAACCCTCACCAGCCAGGAAGCCAGCGTCGTCCAGGCCACCGAGGCCCTCCGCCTCGCACAGGAACGCCTCGACGCCGGCGCCGGCACCCAGCTCGACGTCCTCAACCAGCAGACACAGCTCCTCCAGAGCCAGACCACCGTTTTGCAGGCTCGCTACGATTACCTCGCCGCCCTCGCCAGCTACGACCTCGCCCTCTCCCTCGACGCTCAATACGAGGAGAGCTTCGACGACCCGCTCACCCGCTCCGAGCGCGCCCACTTCTCCAAGGCGACGAACCCCACCGCCCCGCAGCCCGCCCTGCCCGGAAAGCTCAGGCATCAGGACCCCATCAGCGGCCTCGCCGTCAATGCCCCCGTGCCCTACGTCCCGCCCACGAAGGCCGGCGCCCGCGACAACAAATCCGCCCCCGAGCCCACCCCGAAGCCGAAGCGCAAGAAAGTCCTCGGCATCTTCTAGCCTTCGGTGCCGCGTTGCCCCGCTCCCGATAATTCCCCGAGCCGAACGGCGCGGGCACCCTGTTTCCGATTACGCCGCGCGGCGCGGTCATCCGCCCGCGGCGGGTTACGCCATCGAGTGCAGGCCGATCACATTTCCTTCCGTGTCTTCCACAAAGGCGATGAAGCCATAGCTTCCGATCGGGAACTTTTCCTTCACGACCTTTCCGTCATTTTCCGCCGCGCGCCCGGCCTCCTCCGCGCAATCCGCGCACGAGAAATAAATGATCACCCCGCCCGCGCCGGAGTCCTTCCCCTCCATCTTCACCAGCGCACCGAGCGCGCCCGGCTTCTCGTCGAGCATGGGGAAGACCCACAGCTCAACATCCGGCATTTCCAGCCGCTCCAGCGTAGTCTGCAGGGTCGCTTCGTAGAATTTCCGGTCCCGGTCCATGTCCTGCACCCATGTCCTGCACATAGATCTCGAACCACCCGACGGCATTGCGTTGATCATTCATAAAATGTGATGGCGTGCTCCCGGGATTCGCTTTTCGCCCCCTTGCCGCCCGTGTGCGAACGGCTTTTCTACCCGCGGCGCGCGGCGTCGATCGCCGCCACGTCGATTTTTCCCATCGACATCATCGCGGCGAAGGCGCGCTTCGCCTCCGCGCCGCCCGCGGTCATCGCCTCCATCAGCGTGCGTGGCGTGATCTGCCACGACACACCCCAGCGATCCTGGCACCACCCGCACTCGCTCGCCTCGCCGCCATTGCCCACGATCGCGTCCCAATACCGGTCCGTCTCCGCCTGGTCTTCGGTCGAGACCTGGAACGAAAACGCGATCGTCTGCGGCCAGCCCGGCCCGCCATTGAGCCCCATGCAAGGAATGCCGAGCACGGTAAAATTCACGACGAGCACATCCCCCTCCTGCCCCGAGGGATAATCCCCCGGCGCCCGATGCACCCCCGTCACCTCGGAGTCCGGAAAAACCGACGCATAAAACCGAGCCGCCTCCTCCGCATCATTGTTCTCGAACCAAAGGCAGACCTGATTTTTGGGGATGGGAGTTTTCATGAGGGAAGATCGTTTCTCGAAGCCTCGACGAATGGGCGGCAGGTTTCAGGACAGAAGATCACGCCACGTCCTGATAAAGATACTTTTGAAATCCAGAAAAGACCTCCCGCACTTGTTTCACACCACCCAGTTCCGCCAAAGCGTCCGCAATCGCGTGATATTTGAGCTGCAAGAGCGGTGTGAGCTTTTGCTGGTCGAGTTCTTCGACGCCCTGCGTCACGTAATGAGAGAGAACGAAATCGAGGAAGACCTGCTGCTTGCTATTGAAGTGCGTTGAGATTTCTACCTTGGCCTTCGCAGCGCGTTCCTCGCGGGTGAGTGTCGGCAGCGCATAGGCGACGTAAGCCAGCACGTCGAAGAGGTCGCTATTTTCCGCATCGATGATCTTCTGCATCTCCGCCATCTGCTCGCGACCGATTCCTTTTTCCTCCAGGCCTTGCAGAAGCTTCGCGCGCGTTTCCGGAGCGCTCCAAAGCTCGCGGAGTTCTTCTTCGCTGCGGAAGAACTCCGGCAACTTGCCGAAGAGCATTTCCATGAACTGCTGCGCGGACATCGGCGTGCCGTCGGGATGCCAGAAGGTCGTGGCCATCATGTGCTGGATATTGCGCGCCTTTCCGTCGGCGAGCTTGACCTTCACTTTTTCGCGCTTGCGGCATTCGCACAGCATCTTTTGGCATTTCGGGCACGGCTCTTTTTTGCAAACGCACGGACTCTCCCCGCAAACGAGGCACGGCTCCGGCGGCGGCTTCACGCATTCGCACGGGCGCGTGTGGCATTTCGGGCAGGGCTCTTCCCCCTCGGGCTCGCCGTCCCATTCCGGATCGCTGAAGTGCAGATACGCCTTCACGAAATCGAAGATCGTGAAGTAGTCCTTCCCCTCGTAGAGCCGCGTGCCGCGCCCGATGATCTGCTTGAACTCGATCATCGAATTCACGGATCGCAACAGCACGATATTGCGCACGTTCCGCGCGTCCACGCCGGTCGAGAGCTTCTGCGAGGTGGTGAGCACAGTCGGACTCGTCTTCTCGTTGTCCTGAAAGTCCCGCAGGTATTGGTCGCCGAGGGCGCCGTCGTCCGCCGTGACCCGCACGCAGTAGTGCGAGTCTTTGCTTTTGTTCGTCTGGTTGATGGTGTCGCGGATGTCGCGCGCGTGATTCTGGTTCGCGCAGAAGACGAGCGTCTTTTCGAGCGGACCGATCTGGCTGAGGAAAATGTCCACGCGCTTCCTCTCGCGCTCGTCGATCACGATGGAGCGATTGAAATCCTCCTCGACGTAAAGCCTGCCTTCATCGATCTCGCCGTGGACGACCTTGTCGTCGGATGTGTAGCGGTATTCGTCGAGCGTCGTGGAAATCTGGCGCACTCGGAAAGGCGTCAGGAAGCCGTCGTTGATGCCCTCCTTAAGCGAGTAGATGAAGGCCGGCTCGCCAAAATACTTGTAGGTATCGACGTTGTCCTTGCGCTTCGGCGTCGCGGTGAGGCCGAGTTGCACGGCGGGCGAGAAGTATTCGAGGATTGCGCGCCACGTGCTCTCGTCGCTCGCCCCGCCGCGATGGCATTCGTCGATCACGATGAAGTCGAAGAAATCCGGCGGGTATTCGCCGAAGTAGGGCGTCTCGCCCTCGCCGCTCATGAACGTCTGGAAGATCGTGAAGAAGAGGCTGCCGTTCTTCGGCACCTTGCCCTTCTTGCGAATGTCCGCAGGATCGATGCGCACGAGCGCGTCCTCGGGGAAGGCGGAGAACGCGTTGTAGGCCTGGTTCGCGAGCACGTTGCGATCGGCGAGGAAGAGGATGCGCGGCCGGCGCGTGGGCGGCACGCCCGTCTTCCAGTCGGGCACGTTCCACCGGCTGTGGAAAAGTTTCCACGCGATCTGGAAGGCGATGAACGTCTTGCCCGTGCCCGTCGCCAGCGTGAGCAGCACGCGCGCGCGCCCGCCGGCGATCGCGCCCAGCACGCGCTCGATCGCGATGTCCTGGTAATAGCGCGACTGGAAGAACCCGCCGCGATCCTCGAACGGCACCGCCGCGAAGCGATCCCGCCACGCATTCGCCTCCGCGAACGTGCGCGCCCACAGCTCGTCCGGCGTCGGGAAGACCGGCACGTCGTCTTCCGCGCCCTCGCGCATATCGATCCCGTAGATCCCCTGCCCGTTCGTCGCGTAGGTGAACCGGATCGCCAGCTTGCCCGCGTAGTCCTTCGCCTGCGCCACACCCTCCGTGAGGCCCTCGTCCCACGCCTTCGCCTCGACGACGGCCAGCTTCGTGTTGCGATATTCGAGGATATAGTCGGCCTTGAGCGCCTTCCCGCGCCGCCCGTGCCCTTCGAGCCGCCCAAGCGTGATCGGATACTCGCGCCGCACACGACTCCCCTCGACGACACCCCAGCCCGCCGCCTTCAAAGCGGGGTCGACATGCTCGGCGCGCGTCTCGGCTTCGTTCATCAATGGGTTGGGAGGGAACTGTTCGCAGGTTTAAATCAGATTGCGCTCTGAAGTTCAGCGCAATTCTCCATCGCCCCGCCAGCCCCTTGCTTCCACATGCGAAATCTGCGACCTTTCCGCGTCGTCAAGTTTTTCCAAGCTGTGGTTGCTACCCGTTCACCGGAAATCGTTGGTAAGGGCATCTACACTGTCCCCGATGCCTCGCGCCTGAGTCGCGTTTCGCAGCGCCGCATTCGCTACTGGTTGAAGGATCTTCCCTCCGAGCAATCGAAGGAATCCCACGGTTCCCGCCTCTGGCAGGGCGAACTTCCCCCTATGGACGACAAGCTGGCCCTCGGCTTTCTCGATTTGCAGGAAGTGCGTTTCATCGACGCCTTTTTGAAAACCGGCGTCTCATGGAACCTCATGCGTGCGGCTCACGCCATCGCCCGCCACCGCTACGGGATCGAGCATCCCTTCTGCACCCGCAAATTCGTCTCGGATGGTCACCACATCATCGAGCAAACCGGCAGAGAACCCGATGGCATCAGCTACGAGGAAGTTCTGCATGGCCAGCAGGTGTTTCCACAGGTCGTTCAGCCCTTCTTACGCGACTTGGAATTTTCCTCCGACGACCAGCTGCTGCGCTGGTGGCCGCTCGGGACCGATCGCTCCGTCGTGCTCGACCCGCGCAGGCAGTTCGGCCAGCCCATCATCGCCCGCGCGGGCGTCGCGACCGAGATTCTGCAGGCGGCAGTCAAAGCCGGCCAGACCATCGAGGAAATCGCGGATTGGTATGAACTCGATTCCGACGCCGTGCGGGATGCCGTCGAGTTCGAGATGAAACTCGCGGCGTGAGGTTCTTCCTCGACAACAATCTCCCGCCACGCGTCGCGCGCGCCCTTCACTGCCTGCTCCAGCCCAAAGACTCCGCCACCCATCTCAAGGATCGCTTTGCGCCCGACGTCACCGATGTCGAATGGCTCACGGCACTGGCGGAGGAGGAGGACTGGATCATTCTCTCCGCCGATACGGCGATCACGCGGAATCCTCATGAGATCGCCGCGTGGAAGAAAGGCGGCCACCCGACCTTCTTCCTGAAGGCCAATTGGGTGCACCAGCCCCTCTGGGAGCAGGCGTCCCGCCTCTTTCATCTGTTTCCCGAGATCCTCAAGCTCGCTGCCAAGGCCAGACGTGGCGACGCCTTTGCCGTGCCTTTCAAAGGCGCGAAGATCGAGAAGCTCTAAGCCCGTCGCTACAGCGCGAGGCGCCGGCTTATTTTGCCGGAGATTCCAAATTCCGCCGATAAAGCGGCACCCCGACTCGCCTAATGTGAGCATCGACTTCGGGATCGGTGCGATCGTTCCAAAGAATCAGGCTGAAGCGATATGGCAGGAGCATCTCGTCGAGCGCGTCGTCGATGCGGCCCGGCAAACGCCAATCGAGATCATTTCCCCGCAGTGCCAGATCGACGTCTGAGCCTCTCCGATGCACGCCCTTCGCACGCGAGCCGAACAGCACCGCCGACTCCACCTCCGGAAAACGCGACAGCACCTCATTGATCCGCTGCACGGTCAGCTCTGTCAGTCCGTGGTTCACGCCTCCTCCTTCTCGAGTTCGGTGAATGTGACCAGAAAATCCGCGAACTCCCCTCGATAGGACGCGACGATCGCATCCGTGATCTGGTGCGCCGTCTCCTCGTTATAGGTGTGGCTGGTGCGATTGCGGCTCTGGATCATTTCCATCCAGACCTCGCCATCCTCGATGAGTCCTTTGGCGAAAGCCTCGCGCGTCGCATCCTTCGATCCATAGATGCCGCCGGTCCCGCGGGATTCGAGAAAGTCCTTCATCACGTTCCACGCCAGCTCGTGCGTGAACTCGAAGGCTTGAATCAATCCCTGCTGCTCGAGATCGGTCAACTCGCGCTCCTCCGCCAGATCCACCGCCTTGTCGAGTTGGCCGAAGGCTTTGCGGAAACTCTGCAGGCGCTGCCGCCACCGGACGTCGGGATTCGACATGCCTTTTTTCATAGCAGATCACAGCGCCCCGGAAAAGGCCTGGTGCAGCAACGACTTTTTCAACGCCTCCAGCGCCGCCAGCTTCCGCTCCGTGATCGCCGCGAGGCGCTGGGTTTCGCGCTCCAACTCCAGCGACCTATCGACGACTCGCCTCTGCGTGTCCAAATCGGGCAGCGGCACCTTCAATTCTTTAACTTCTCCACAAGTGAGATGAGGAACCGTGGAGCCCGAGCGAATCTCTTGGAACCTCTGCTTCATCCCCGACGAGTTGAAGAACAACGAAAGAAACGGTCCAATGAATGCACCTTCCACCGAAGAGATCACGATCATCGCGTGGCAGTTGTGCCCCTCGTGCTCCGGCGTGACGACCGCGGAATGGCCGATGTGGCCGCTTTGAACCAAAAGCACATCTCCCGCTTTAAGCATCGACTTCTTATTCCTCCGATTGAACTCCTCGGTAATGAAAGTCCTCCCATCAAAAAGCAGGCGGTTATCTTTGACGTGGCGTGCGAGAAGGTAAGGAACACCGGACTCCTGATAGATGTTCCGCGTTGGGCCGACGTATCCGTTCGTTAACCGCGTGATTACGTCTCCGAGCCGCCGTTCCACCCAATCGTCGTCGCGGTGGGTGAAGACGGATTGGAGGTGGCTTTCGAAGAGGGCGCGGGCGTTTTGGAGGTTCTTTTCGGCGTTGGCTTTGGCGGTGGCGAGGCCCGCAAACGCTTCGTCCAGCACCCCGACGATCCGCTGCTGCTCCGCCAGCGGGGGGAGCACGATACCAATACTGTTGAACCTAGATTTATTTACGATTGGAACGGTGGTTCCAGACGACAGCGCTTCAAGCTGATCTTTGAAGTCGCATGAGAGAACCTGATAAAAGATGAACTCTGGGACAGCTCGGTTCTCGTCAGGCAGGATTGCGTTGATCTGTTGATTGAAGGCAACGGGTATCGTGTTCAACGCGACCTTTCCCAAGTTTCCAATACACGAAACGAGGATGGAGTTCGGTGGAACGGTGCGAGCTACCTCAACTCCGGCCTCCGACAGTCCGTCCTCGGCAGAATCCACCGTTGAGTCGCACAACTCCGGTGGCTTCACCAACGGCATAAAGTCGCCAAAAAATTCGGAATTGCTCTTTGAAGGTGTGTTGCCGGTTACCGTCGTGAAGACCTCTCCCAACGCAATTTTCTCCCACCCGGCCTTCACAGCAGAGCCCTGATGTTCCCGAGCACTTCGGCGCTTTCGGCGTCGAGGGCGGCGATCTCGTCGAGAATCTCCGCCGGGGTGCGGTGGGCGATTTCCTCGGCGGCGTTCGGGTTCTTCACGCTCAGGTCCCATGTCGCGCGGTCGAGGCCGGCGGCGTCCACGCTCCAGCTCTTCGGCGAGTCGGCGAAGGTCTTCTGCAGCTCGACGAAGTCCGCCAGGTCGGCGTCGTTGAGCGGGTTCGTCTTGCCGAGGTTGCGGCCGGGGTCGAGCTGGTAATACCAGACGCGTCGCGTCGCACGGCCTTTTTCGAAAAACAGCACCACGGTCTTCACGCCCGCGCCCTGGAAGGTGCCGCCGGGGCAGTCGAGCACGGTGTGCAGGTCGCAGCTCTCGAGCAGGAGCTTCCGCAGGCTCACGGAGGCGTTGTCGGTGTTCGACAGGAAGGTGTTCTTGATGACGATGGCGCCGCGGCCGCCGGCCTTCAAAATCTTGATGAAGTGCTGGAGGAAGAGGAACGCCGTCTCGCCGGTGCGGATGGGGAAATTCTGCTGCACCTCGGGGCGCTCCTTGCCGCCGAAGGGCGGGTTTGCGAGCACAATGTCGTAGCGGTCCTTCTCCTGAATGTCGGCGAGGTTCTCGGAGAGGGTGTTCGTGTGGATGATGTTCGGCGCCTCGATCCCGTGCAGGATGAGGTTCATGATCGCGATCACGTAGGCGAGCGACTTCTTCTCCTTGCCGTAGAGGGTGCGGGTCTGGAGCGTCTGGAAGTCCGCGACGGAGAGCTGGCCCTGGCGCAGGTAATCGAATGCCTCGCAGAGGAAGCCGGCGGAGCCGCACGCGCCGTCGTAGATGCGCTGGCCGATCCGCGGGGCGGTGACGGCGATCATGGCGCGGATGAGCGGGCGCGGGGTGTAGTATTCGCCGCCGTTGCGCCCGGCGTTGCCCATGCGCTTGATCTTTTCCTCGTAGAGGGCGCTCAGCTCGTGCTTCTCGGCCTGGGAGCGGAAGCGGAGGGCGTCGATGGCGTCGATGATCTCGCGCAGGTTGTAGCCGCTGCGGACCTTGTTCTTAATTTCGCCGAAGATCTCGCCGATCTTGTATTCGATGGTGTTCGGCCCGGTGGCGCGCTGCTTGAAGCCGTGGAGATACGGGAAGAGCTGCCGGTCCACGAACTCGACGAGGTCGTCGCCCACGCGCAGGGCATGGTGGTCGATCTTCCCGTCCGCCCCTTTCGGCGCGGCCCAGGCCTCCCAGCGGTAGGCCTCCTCGAGGATGGGGGCGTGGGCTTTGCCATCGAGCGCGGCCTGGTCGGCGCGGTCGCGCTCGAGGCCGTCGAGGTATTTGAGGAAGAGGAGCCAGGAGGTCTGCTCGGTGTAGTCGAGCTCGGTGGTGCAGCCGGCCTCCTTGCGGAGGACGTCGTCGATGTTTCGGAAGGCTTGCTCGAACATGGGTGCGCGCGGAGGCCGAAATTGAGACAAGATGGAAGCGGAGGCGAGGAAAAGGTCGGCTCGTGGACGGATTGCGAAGCGAGATTTTCGTAACTGCCTGATATTCCGAAGGATTTCGCAGATCCTCCGGGGAATTTTGGGAATCCTCCGGCGGATGGGACGGCTCCTGCGGGGGATTTCGCGGCTCCTCGCCGGGATGGGGTGGCTCTCTGGGAGGAGCGGGCGCGTCCTCAGCGGGATCTGGGGCGTCCTGCGGAGGAGCGGGGTGCTCCTCGGGAGGATGAGGCGGCTCCGGCGCGGGAGGGCGTGCATACTTCGGAGGAGCGCGGGGATTCCCCTCGCCTTCCGCGGGCGGGGACGAAGGAGCGCGCGGATCCGCTGGAGGAGGCGACGGGAGGAACGGCGGAGGCGGGAGATCCCGCGGGGGCGGGCACAAAAAAAGCGGCGAACCGGTCTGGGCCGGTCCGCCGCGGATTGGCCGGGGTCGCCTCGGGCGCGACGGGGGTTTGGGCTAGGGATTCGCGACGGCGGGGGCGGCGGGTTCCTGCGAGAAGCTGCCGCGGATCTGGCGGAGGTCGATGACGAAGGGGTGATCTTTCCCGAGGAAGCCTTCGACGGCCTTCACCGTGGCGCTGGCGAGGGCGTAACTGTCCTCGAGGTCTTTGCGGCGGTTATCGGTGGCGGTCTTCAGCGCGACTTCGAGCTGGGCGATGAGCGTCTCGTCGGCGGAGACGGTGTCGTGGCCGTTCTTGAGGGTAGCGAGGCGCTGGGCGGGATCCCAGCCGGCAGCCACGAGGGCGGGGGTGTTGCCAGTGAGGCCGGAGATGACTTTGTCGGTGAAGGCGCGTTTGTCGGCGTCGGTGAGGTTGGACATGGTGTTATTGGGTTGGTTGGTGTCGGAGAAAGGCGGGACGCTGCGACAACCATGCCCTGCCCTCCGGATGACGTTTTCGTAAATATTCAGAACGTCAGTTTTAACAAGGATAATATCCCTATCCTATGAAAGGGCGATTTTAGCTGACGTGAAGCGGCATCATGGGGAGCGAAGCGGATATCGGATCCGGGAGCAGCGAGGGAAATCCCGGCAAGTGCTCCGCCCACAGCCCCCTCGCTGTTCTACAAAATATCGTTCGTAGGGTTAGCTCAATTTCCACGCCACCCGGCCTTTTTCGTCGATCGTGAGAGCGCCGGCCCTTTCGAGTTCCGCGATTCTCACGCCTGCCTGCGCGGGCGTGAGCTTCTGGCCGAGATGGGCAATCACGAATCGCTCGAGCTTCTGCCTCGTGCGCGGCCGCTGTTTCCCATGGGTGCGCAGGTGCTCCCGCAGGTCCGCTGCCTTGGCGGAGATCACCGATGGCGGCGGCAATGCTTTGGGCGAAGGTGGCGTGATTTTTTTCGATTTCGTTGTCGTTACGGCGGCCTTTGGCTTCGCCGGGGCGGATTTCAAGAACGGCAGATCCGAGAAGGCGTCGCACCGACGGATCGCGATCCCCTGGCTCTGGAGATATTCCTGGAGCGGATCGAAATCCTTGTCTTTCGAGACGATGTGGTAATGGGTTGCCGGCTCGGTGGCCGCGGCGCGACCGAGGTAGTAGGCCAGCGTCAGGTCCAGCGCGTTGCGGCCGGAGGAGAGTAGCCGCACGAATTGCACAGACGCCGCGTGGATGAAGAGCTGCTCGACAAGCTCGACCTGCAGTTTCTTTTCGTTCGCGCCGACGAGCAACGTCACGCGCGTGCGTTCCAATCCAAGGACAGCGAGATCGATTTGCCGCACGTTCTCGAAGTCCACGAAGACGTGATTTAGCGATGGCAGAAGCTCGGGGGAGGACGCGGGCATGCCGACCTCTTAGCAGAACTCCGCCCTCGGCGACAGATCCGGAGCGCATCGTCCGCTCGCCGTGGACCGTCGACAAGCGGAGGGGAATGAGATTGGCAGCGGGGCGGGACGAATCTAGGAATGCCGCCATGTCCGCCGTCGCCGCCGAATCCGCTCCCGCGCTCGATGCCCTGCCGGGGGTGCGCGCCGCATTCCTGCCCCGCATTCCGGGTATCGACGTGATGGCCGATCGGGAGACGGCCCTCGCCCGGCTGGCCCCGGTGCATGCGGAGCTGATCGCCGGGCTGGGATTCCCGGCGCCGGTGCTGGCGGAGCAGGTGCATGGCAATGTGGTGACGGTGGTGGACGCGGCCGCGCCGATGCCGGCGGCGGGGGCGGACGGCCTGGCCACGGCGACGCCGGGACTGGCGCTGGGCATTTACGTGGCGGATTGCGCGGCGGTGTGGCTGGTGGATCCCCGCCGGCGGGCGATCGCGCTGGCGCATTCGGGCCGCAAGGGCACGGAGGAGAACATCCTCGGCCGGGCGGTGGACGTGCTGCGGCAAAGCTTCGGCACGGAGCCGGCGGATCTCGTGGGCGTGCTGAGCCCGTGCATTCGGCCGCCGCATTACGAGGTGGACTTCGCGGCGACGATCACGGAGCAGGCGCGGGCGGCGGGCATCGGCGCGTGGCACGATGCGGGGACGTGCACGGCCTCCCAGCCGGAGCGCTACTATTCCTATCGGCGCGAGCGGGGCCAGACGGGCCGGATGCTGGCGCTGCTGATGCTGGAGGGCTGACCGTCGCCGACACCGCGGGGCTGGGAGCGAAACCTGCTGGCATTCCCAGGACGAAGACGAAGATCGATGCGACTCCTGCGCTACCTTGCCGGCCTCTCCGCGGCGCGGCTGATCCTGTGGGGCTACCTGTGCTGGTATCTCACGATCGTGGCGCTGTATTTCGACCCGCATCCCGGGCTGTGGCTCTCGTCGCTGGGCATCAGCGCGATCGTGGGGTTCGCGCTCATCCTCAGCACGGACCGCGCGGCGCACTGGCCGCCGACGTGGGTGACGTTCCGGCTGTTTCTCATGCCGTTCTGCGTGTCGAGCTACGCGGCGCTCATCAAGGGGCGGGAGTTCTTTCTGCTCTTCCCAACGAAGCCGCGGGAACTGCTGCTGTGCGCGGCGGCGTGCGCGGGGTTCCTGCTCCTGCATGCGGCCAGCCGGGCCCTCGTGCGCCGACAGGCGCGTGCCGAAGCGCCGTAGGGGCCGGGCTACGGCAACCGCGACGGGACCTCGCGAACGGCGGGCGATTGCCACTCGACGCGGCGCGGGGCAGTGGCGGATGCTGGTCGCTCCATGAGTCGCCGCGCCTTCGACCCCGCCGTGCCCGAGTGCATGGACGTCGCCCAACCCGTCACGCCCGCGCTGGAGCGGGACCTCGCGAATCTCGTGACGCTCAACCGCGTCTTCGGCAGTCACGCACTCGTGCTCGGGCATCTGCGGCCGCGCCTGCATCGGCGGCTGAGGCCATGGCGCATCCTCGATCTCGCCACGGCGTCCGGCGACATCCCGCGCGCGATTGCCCGCTGGGCGGCCCGGGCCGGTGTGCCGGTGACGATCGACGCCGTGGATTTCCAGGCCTCGACGCTCGCAATCGCGCGGCGGCTTTCGACGGACTTTCCGAACATCACCTACCACGAGGGCGACATCCGCACCTTCGGCGCCGACGACATCCGCGACGCCGACTTCGCGTTCAGGGACGCCGATTCCGCGGCGTGGGACGTCGTGCTCTGCTCGCTCGCGCTGCATCATTTCACCGAGGCGGACGCGACCGGCGTGCTGCGCCGCGTGGCCGCCCTTGCCTCGCGCCACGCGCTCGTCGCGGATCTCCGCCGCTGCGCCCACGGCACGCTCGGCGTGGACCTGCTGACGGCGACGGTGATGCGCGAGCCGATGACGGTGACGGACGCGCGGATGTCCGTGCGGCGCGCGTTTTCATACGAGGAATTCGCGGCCCTTGCGCGCGCGGCGGGCTGGGAGCGCTTCGGCCACGCGCGGCGTTTCTGCTTCCGCCAGGCGATGTGGATGGACCGCGCGTTTTCCTGATTTCCTGCCCGCGGCAATCTCCCTAGCTTTCCCCGCATGAATAGCATGACCGGATATGGACGCGGCGAAGCCGTCGATGCGGACATGCGTTGCGTCGTCGAATGTGCGTCCGTGAATCGCAAGGGCCTCGAGGTCGCCTGCCAGATCCCGCGCGAGCTCGCCGCGCTGGAACTTGTCATCCGCGACCAGGTTTCCCGTCGCGTCACCCGCGGCCGCGTAAACGTCGCCATCACGCTCACGACGACCGAGGCCGCCTCCACCGCCGAGATCGACCGCGCCCTCGCCCGCGATCTCCTGCGCGAGATTCGCACATTGCAGGCCGAGCTTTCGCTCGCCGGCGAGGTCGACATCAATACGCTGCTCGCCGTGCCGGGCGTGATCCGCACCGCGCAGCAGAGCGCCGCCGATCATCGCGACATCATTTCCCGCGCCCTTGCCGACGCGCTCACCGCGCTCGTCGCCATGCGCATCAACGAAGGCGCGAACCTCCGCCGCGACCTCGAAGCCCGGCTCGACACGCTCCGCGCAAATCGCGCGCAGATGGCCACGCTCGCCCCGGCGATCGTCACGCGTTACCGCGACGACCTGCGCGCGCGCGTCGAGCACGCCGGCGTGCATCTGCCCGTCGACGACACGCGCCTCGCGACCGAGATCGCACTCTTCGCCGAACGTTGCGATGTCTCCGAGGAACTCACGCGCCTCGACAGTCACTTCGCGCAATTCGCCGAGAAGTGCGCCAGCGACGAACCGGTCGGCCGCGCCATGGAATTCCTCACGCAGGAAATTTATCGCGAACTCAACACCCTCGGCTCGAAGGCCGGCGACAGCGCGCTCACGCGGCTTGTCGTGGACTCCAAGGTGGAACTCGATAAGATTCGCGAACAGGTTCTCAATGTCGAATAGCTCTCCCGAATTCAGCCGCACCGGCATCCTCTTCGTTCTTTCCGCCCCCTCCGGCGCCGGCAAGACCACCCTCACCACCTCGCTGCGGCACAAGCCCGACTTCGTCTACGCCGTCTCATGCACCACCCGCGCCCCGCGCGCCGGCGAGGTGCACGGCGAGGATTATTTCTTTCTCACCGAGGAGGACTTCAAGGCCCGCGTCGCCGCCGGCGAATTCCTCGAGCACGCCGAGGTGCACGGCCGCTACTACGGCACGCTCAAGCAGACCGTCATCGAGCATCTCAGCGCGGGCGTCGACGTCCTCATCGACATCGACACGCAGGGCGCCGTGAACATCCGCGCCTGCGACGATCCCTTCATCCAGGCCGCGCTCGCCGATGTCTTCATCATGCCGCCGAGCCTCGAGGAACTCCGCCGCCGCCTGAAGAAACGCGGCACCGAGACCGACGAACAAATCGAGGTGCGCATCAGGAATGCCGCCACGGAAATGAAGAGCTGGCGCGATTATCGCTACACACTCATCAGCGGTTCCATGGAAGAGGACATCGAAAAATTTCGCGCCGTCATGCGCGCCGAGCGGTATCTCAGCCGCCGGCTGATCCATCATCCCACCGCATGATTACCCACCGGGGCCAGCCCATCGTCCTCGCATGACGACGCCGAAGACCATCGTTCTCGGCGTAGGCGGTTCCATCGCCGCCTACAAGGCCGCAGACCTCACGAGCCGCCTCGCCAAGCGCGGCCACGACGTGCAGGTCGTGATGACGAAGAGCGCGACCGAGTTCGTCACTCCCCTCACCTTCAAGACCCTCTCGCGCAATCCCGTCACGACGTCCGTCTTCGACGAAAAGGAATCCTGGCATCCCGGCCATATCGACCTCGCCGATCGCGCCGCGCTTCTCCTCATTGCGCCGGCCACCGCGAACCTTCTCGCCAAGCTCGCGAACGGCATCGCCGACGACGCGCTCACCTCCATCGCTCTCGCCACGCCCGCGCCATTGCTCATCGCTCCCGCGATGAACGGCAAGATGTGGCTCCATTCCGCGACGCAGGAAAACGTCGCGCGATTGCGAGCTCGCGGCGTCGCCTTCATCGGCCCCGAGGAAGGTCTCCTCGCCTGCGGCTACGAAGGCATCGGCCGGCTGTGGAACGTCGAGGACATCGCCGCTCGCGCGGAGGAAATTCTCCACGCGAAGATCGCCTGAATCATCGAATGAAATCGAATCCCGCGTTTTCTTTTTTGAGCCGCCGATTCGAAGACATTTTCTCCGGGCAGGCCCGCCCGAAGCTCATTCCATCGGCCTCTCCAGTCGCCGCCGTTCGCCGGGAACTTCTGAGCGCGAAAAATTTCGCCCGGAAAAATCAAGCCCTAATCGAAAAATTCGTTGACGCATTAGCGGCAAGGATTTATCCACAGCGGCAGTGAGTTATTCACAAGTTTTTCACACTTTCCGCACCCGCGGTCAGGAAGGGGGGATATCGAATGGCAGTTGCTAAAAAACCAGCAGCAAAGAAACCCGCCGCCAAGAAAGCCGCTCCTAAAAAGGCCGCCGCGAAACCGGCAGTGAAGAAAGCTGCGCCCAAGGCCAAGCCCGCCCCGAAGGCGGTCGCGAAGAAGCCTGCTGCAAAGAAAGCCGTCGCTAAACCAGCGGCGAAGAAACCCGCAGTCAAGAAGGCCGCCCCTAAAAAGGCTCCCGCGAAGAAAAAATAACCCTTCCAATTTCCGCCTCACGGCGGATACGAAGCATCTGATTGGGAGAAGCCATCCTCGCGAAGGCTTCTCCCAATTGCTTTTCCGGCGTCGAGTTTTTCGTGACGGTCGACTCCTCTTCCGGGCAAAGAAAAACCGGAGACGGCTTTTCACCCTCTCCGGTTTTCGGAAATGCGCTTGCGGTCGAAGGACTACGCCGCGGCGTCCAGCTTGGCGACAAGGTCGCCCTTGCTGGTGAGACCGGTGATCTGGTCCTTCTTTTCGCCAGCCTTGAAGATCAGGATCGTCGGAATCGCCTGGATGCGATACTTCGCGGAGATCTCCGGGTTGTCATCCACGTTCACCTTGCCGACTTTCACGACGCCCGCCTTTTCATCGGCGATCTCGTCGATGAGAGGAGCGATCATGCGGCACGGACCGCACCACGGGGCCCAGAAGTCGACGAGAACCGGAGTTCCCGCGGCGAGAACCTCGTCGGCAAAATTGGCGTCGGTGAATTCGATGACGTTAGCGCTGGCCATAAATCAAGGAGCAGAATCTTCGCGAAGGCTCAGGCGGCCAGGAAAAGCACCTGGACGGCAAGGGCGATGACGGCGGTCACAACAGCGGCGATGGCAAAGTTCATGGGAATTTCTTCTTCGGAGGTTTCGTCGAGGGCGGATTCAGTGGTTTGGACGTTGAAAGAGGAGCTCGCGAGCGCGGTGGGAACCGGCCGGGGCTGGAGACGCACGGTCGCCTGAGGCTTCACGGGAACGCCCGGAGCGGCGGCCACCTTGGCGGTCTCCTTCTTGGCCATGGGCTTCACGGCAACCGGAGCGGGACCGACCGGGGCCGGCTTCGGCGCGGGAGCCGGAACGGCAGGCGCGCTGGGAGCCGCCGGGGCGACGCCCATGGGCTTCGGAGGAGGTGGAGCGACCGGGGCAGCGGGAGCGCCGGGCGGTTTTGGCACGCCGGGGAAGCTCGGGGGCTTCGGCACGCCGGGAGCCGAGGGCGGCGTAAGGCCGGCCGGCTTGGGAATCGAGGGCGGCGGGACCGCGGGCGCGGACGGCGCTGCCGGAACCGAAGGAGCCGCAACGGGCTTCGGCGGAAGATTGATCATCGCCGACTCCCGGGGCGTGGAGGCGAGCGTCTGTCCTTCACGCTTGGGCGGAAGAACAATGCGCACGGTTTCTTTTTTGGGTTCGCTCATGGTGGGTTACTGGAAACTCGCGGGTTCTGGGAAATTACTAGGGTGCAACGATCGCTTGTTCCAAAATGGCCGCCGGGTGTCAATCCTGCAAGGGATGATCCTTTCGGATGACACGATTCGAGGCGCTCTTTCGGCCCGATTCAGGGAGTCACGACTGCGCGACTACCCGTCTGGGTGGAGGCCGTCTTGCTCGATTTCAGGAGATCGACCATGTCTGCGTTGATGCGGAGGGCCTCGTTGCGGATCGCGTCGGGAATGACGACATCCTTCGTGTCGGCCTCGCTGTCCCCGTCATCGTCGTCGGACGCCTCGAACAGCGAGCCCTTCTTCTTCCGGTCGAAGGCCACCCTATCGAGGGTCGGCTTCTCGACATTGTCGAGCGTCACCTCGTAGGCCACGGCCTCGATCGCCGCGCCGCGCTGGGCGCGTTCCTTCATGCGGGCCTCGCGGCGAGCGTTGTCCTCGGACAGTTCCCGCTTCCGGTCCGCAAGATTCAGCGAAACAGTGTTGTCGTCGTAACGCTTGCGCATGCGGGCCATGTCCTCGGAAATGTAGCGGAACTCGGGATCCGCGGCGACGCGCTGACTGGAGAGCGCCTGCAACTGGCCGATGACCGGGGTCAGGTCATTGCGATCGATGCGCTGGGGCGCGACTTCATCGTAGGGCAACGGATGCGGCAGGGAACCCTCTCCGAACTCGGGATTATCCGTGAGCGACGGCAGCACGATGTTCGACTTCACGCCCTCGAGCTGCGTGGAACCGCCCAGCACGCGGTAGAACTTGTTGATCGTGAGCTTGAGCGCGCCGGCGTCGGCGGAACCAAGACTAAAAAACGGCATGAACCGGCCGATATCGAGCATCGTCTGGACGGTGCCCTTGCCGAAGCTGCGTTCGTCGCCAACAATGACCGCGCGACCATAGTCCTGCAGCGCCGCGGCGAAAATTTCACTGGCGGAGGCACTCAGGCGATTCGTCACCACCACGAGCGGCCCGTCGTAGGAGGCAAGCGCGTTCTTGTCGTAGGAGACGGCGACCTTGCCGTTCGAGTCCTTCGACTGCACAACGGGCCCCTTCGGAATGAACAGGCCGGTGAGATTGATTGCCTCTTCGAGCGAGCCACCGCCATCCCGGCGCAGATCGATCACGAGGCCCTGGATGCCCTCCTTCTTCAGACGATCGAGCAGCATCGAGACATCCTTCGTCGTGCTGACGGCATCGGGATCATCACTGCCGCGGTTGAGGTCGGCATAAAACGACGGAAGCTCGATCCAGCCAAGGCGAAGCGGCCGGCCGTTAGGCCGCGTAAGGTCGATAATCTCCGCGCTGGCCTTCTGGTCCTTCAGCTTCACCTCGTCGCGACGGATCGCAATCACGGCGCGTTTCGAGGGATCCGACGCGCTGGCGGGAATGACCTGCAGGCGGACCACCGTTCCGCGCTTTCCGCGAATTTTTTCGACGACCTTGTCGAGCTTCATGTCGACGACGTCTTCGAACGGGGCATTGCCCTGCGCGACGGCCGCAATGCGGTCGTTGACCTTGAGGTGCCCATCGAGATCGGCCGGCCCACCCGGAACGATCTCCTTGATCTTCGCATAGCCATCCTCGCTCTGGAGCACGGCGCCCACCCCGTCGAGCGACTTCTTCATCTCGATCTCGAAATTCGCGAGCTCGGAGGGACTCATGTATTCGGAATGCGGATCATAGCTGCGCGCCAGCGCGCCGAGGAAACCGGAGACAATGCTCTCGTCGTCCATCTCGTTCAGATTCCGGAGGAGCTGATCCTGCCGCCGCTTCACGACCTTCGCCGGCGAGTCCACGGCATGCTTGTTGAGCGTTTCCTGCAGCAACTCCGCCTCGATGCGTTTGCGCCAGAGTTCCTGCGCTTCGGCCTTGCTCTTCGGCCACGGGGCATCCTTGCGGTTCAGCGCAACCGTCTCCCTGGTCGTGAAATTGTATTTCTTGTCGGCCAGGGCCTTGTTGAGGGCGACCCGGTCGATGACGTGCTGCTTGTATTGACCGAAGATATCGCGGGCCGGGTCGAGATTTCCGCCAAGGATCGCGTCGTCGAGCGTCGTCGCGTATTTGGCCTTCAGCGCATCGACTTCACCCTGCGTGAAAAACAGCTTATTCGGATCGAGGTCCTGCAGGTATTGATCGAGCAGCTTTGCCGAAACCTCATCATCAAGTTTTTGCCGGGAATAGTGCCCCTGCTCGAGCAGACGGGCCACGGAAACCGCAACCTTGTCCAGGTCAGCCGACCATGCCGGACCGGCCAGAAACACCAAAACCAGTGCCGACGCGAGTAATCTCATTCGGAATAGATTTGCAGAGCACTGCGAGAAAATCAAACTGCGCATGGCTATACTGACCACATTCTCATGATTCGGTTCGAAGAATTTTGCGGCGGCGTCCTCGCGACGAACGCCTTCCTCCTCCGCGGCCCCTCCGGCAATGTCCTCATCGACGCCCCTCAGGGCGCCGACGCCCATTTCGCCGGAGAACGCATCGACCTGCTCCTGCTCACCCACGGCCATTTCGACCACGTCGCCGATGCGGCCGCGATCCAGCGCCGGCACGGCTGCCGCCTCCATTACCATCCGGAAACCGTTCCGATGGTCTCCGACCCGCATTTTTTCCGCGACTGGGGATTCGCCCTCGACGTCGAGCCGATCGATCTCGCCCGGGGCGAGATCCTCACCGCGACGCCCGACGTGGAGCTGGCCGGCCTGAACTTCGCCGTGCTCGAGGTGCCCGGCCATTGCCCCGGCAGCCTTTGCTTCCATCTTCCCGCGGAGAACGTCCTCTTCGGCGGTGATGTCCTTTTTCGCGGCGGCATCGGCCGGTGGGATCTCCCTGGCGGAGACCACGAATTACTCGTCACCGGCATTCGCGACAAGATCCTCCCCCTCCCCGACGGCACCCGCGTCTTCCCCGGCCACGGCCCGGCCACCACCGTAGGCCACGAACGCCAGACCAACGCGTGGCTGCAGTGAGGATTTCTTGGTCTCGGCGGGAGTTCTTTTCTGGACTTTAGCCTTCGCTTCGCGAATTTATCTCTGTCCCTTCTCGCAAAATCGACTCCTCACAGAACTCATGCCAAATTTTACCTACGTCGCCCTCGACGCGCGCGGTCAGCAAGTCACTGGCGTCATCGAAGCCGCCTCTCAGAACGAAGCCGTAGGCGCCCTGCGCCAGCAGGGATATTTTCCGAAGTCGGTTGACGTCGAGTCGAAGGCCTCGAAAGCCAAGGTCGCCAAGGCGGCGGCTAAATCCCCAGCCGCCAAGGGAGCCAGCTTCTCGCTTTTCAAGAAGCAGACCGTCAAGGGCAAGATCCTCATGATCTTCACCCGCCAGCTGGCCACGCTCATCGATGCCGGTTTGCCGCTCCTCCGCAGTCTCACGGTGCTGGCCGGTCAGGAGAAGGACGTCGTTCTTCGCTCCACGATCACCCAGATTGCCGAGTCCGTGCAGGGCGGCAGCACGTTCTCCGACAGTCTATCGGTCCACCCGAAGATCTTCAACAAGCTCTACGTGAACATGGTGAAGGCCGGTGAGCTCGGCGGTGTGCTCGAGCTCGTCCTGCTGCGTCTCGCCGAATTCCAGGAAAAGGCGCAGAAGATCAAGAACAAGGTCGTCTCCGCGATGTTCTACCCGGTGATCGTTCTGTTCATCGCCATCGCGATTCTCACCTTCCTGCTCGTGTTCATCGTGCCGAAGTTCGAAGCGATCTTCGCAGACATGCTCAACGGCAAGCCGCTCCCGGCCCTCACGCAGTTCGTCATCAATTCGAGCAACCTGCTCAAGAACAACATCGTGGCCGTCGTTGCGGTCATCATTGTCGCCATCGTCGCCTACAAGCTGATCGCCCGCACTCCGAAGGGCATTCGCATGATCGACATGTTCATGCTCAAGGCGCCGCTCTTCGGCGACCTCACGCGCAAGAGCGCAATCTCCCGTTTCAGCCGCACGCTCGGCACGCTCGTCACCAGCGGTGTTCCGATCCTGCAGGCCCTCATCATCACTCGCGAGACCGCGGGCAACGTGATCATCTCGGATGCCATCACGAAGGTTCACGACGCCGTCAAGGAAGGTGAATCGATCGTCGCCCCGCTCGAGGCCAGCGGCGTTTTTCCGCCCATGGTCATCAGCATGATCGACGTCGGTGAAGAGACCGGTCAGCTCCCCGAGATGCTTCTCAAGGTCGCGGAAGTCTACGACGACGAAGTCGACAACGCCGTGCAGGGCCTCACCTCCCTTCTCGAGCCGATCATGATCGTGTTCCTCGCCGTCGTGGTCGGAACGATTGTCGTCGCGCTCTTCATGCCGCTTATCAGCATCATCAGCGGCCTGCAGGGCGGTGGTGGCGCCAGCTAAACCCGCTCCAGACGTTTTAAAATATGAAGCCGGTTCCCCCCAGCACCTCTCGCGGTGCGTTCACGCTCATCGAAATTCTCGTCGTCATCGCGATCATCGCGATCCTTGCCTCATTGATCCTCAGCGTCTCCGGATTCGTGCAGGAGAAAGCGGGCATCTCCCGGGCCCAGGTGGAAATCAAGGCGCTGGAAACTGCACTCGAGAACTACAAGCAAGACAACGGCACCTATCCCGCCGGAGACGGCTCTGAAAGTTCCTCCCTTGTGTTGCTCGACGAGCTGAACCGCAAACCGGCCAGTGGGACTTCGGGAGGCAAGATTTACATGGCCGACCTGGGAAAAATGATACCTCCCATCCCTGGAAATCCCAGCGCTTCCTACGCCGAGAAAGTCGCAGCCGCCAGGCAGCTGGTCGATCCCTTCGGCAATCCATATCACTATGAGTTTCCCGGGAAACCCGAGCGGAGTGGCGAGGCTTTCTTCGACCTCTGGTCGCAGGGGAAGAAAAACAGTGCCGACGAGAACAAGTGGATCAAGAACTGGTGAGCGTTTGCCGCCGCGTCACGCCACTTCGGCGTTGATGCGTGGCAAATGATCCAGGACGATCTGCGACCATGATTCGAGAGCGTCCCGCTCCACGGCCAGCTCAGCCGGCGTCACGAACTCCAGCTTCGCAATCGCCGCTTCACCCGGCCTGACGTCGTCCGATTCCAACTCGACGAGATGGACGACCCCGAGGTGAACCTGGCCCACTTCATTCGAGTCGTCGTTGATCAATCCCACCACTCGATCCGTGAATCCGCCGCCTAGCTTCAGCTCCTCGGTGATCTCCCGCTCCACCGCGATCCGATAGGCATCCTCATTGAATGCGAACAGCCCCTCGTCGGCGTCGTTGATGTGTCCGCCGATGCCGATGGACGCCTTCGCGACAAGCCGCTTCTCGCCGGACTTTCCCCCGCGCACATAGCGAAGAATCCGTCCTGCATGGGTGAAGACCGCATAGGGAATGATCTGCTTGAGCGAAGGATCGGTCTCCGCAGTCGACCGCGGGGCGAAAAAATTGTTTTCCCGCCGCAGGAAGATCGACAGGTAACGTTCTGGCTCGGCGCAAAACCCCTGAAAACTCCCGAGCTGATCGAAGAGATTACGGCGGACGACAAGGACGTGTTCATCGGGCTTGGGCATTCCCCGACTTTGCGGACCCGCCGACCGTCGCTCAATCTCAAAAACCGATCCGTCACCGCGCGTCAATTCCTCTCGGACAGATAGGACGCGAGCTTGAGTCGTAATTCCGCCCGCGCCCGGAACAGCATGCTTTTGACCGCCGGCACCGTCACCCCGAGCACGACGGCAATCTCCTCATAAGGCATCTCCTCGTAACGCCGCAAAATGAGGGCCATCCGCGGTTGTTCGGCGAGGGATTGGATCGCCGTATCGATCGCGGCCTGCAATTCCGCCTCGGCGATCGATTCTGCGGGCGTGGTCACCGAAGGGTCCGCATACTCGCGCGGCGGCTGGTCGTCGGGCTCCTCGAGCGGCACGAGCCGCGCCCGCCCCCGGCGCCGCACCTCGTTAAAAACGAGATTGCGCGTGATCGTCATCAGCCAGGTCGTGAACTTTGCGCTCGGCTCCCATCGCGCGGCGCTTTTCCAAACGCGGACAAAAACCATCTGCGCAAGGTCCTCGGCTTCATCGGGAGAACCCAGCATGCGGACCACTGTCCCCACGACCCGGCGCTGATGCCTCTCCACGAGCGTAGTGAAGGCTTCGGCGTCGCCGCCACGCACCCGCGCCATCAGTTCCAGGTCATCCGGCTCGGTGGGGAGCTCAGCCATCGCGAACTCATACTGGGAAACCGGCATCTCAACCACCAGCATTTGAACCCCGCTCACGCAAAATGGATGCGGAAGAATTTCGCCTCGCCCGCACCGCGCGGTGGCGTTGTATGCTCTGCCCTCCATGCCCGTCGTCGCCAGCTACTGCACCACATTCCTCAAGCCGGAAATGCTGCACATTTATCGCCAGGTCACCGGCCTGCGCACGTGCGAGACGTTTGTGATGACGAAGGAGCGCCAGAGCGCCGACCGCTTTCCCTTCGACGCCGTCGAGGTGCTCCCTCGCCCGCGCATCAACTTCCTCGCCCGCTTCCACAAGAAATACGTCCGGCGCATGGAGCCCGTTTTTTACCGCGGCGAATACGATCAGCTATCCGCCGTGCTCTCCCGCCGCCACGCCGACCTTCTGCACGTCTATTTCGGGCACACCGGCGTGCACCTGCTTCCCTTCATTCGAAACTGGACCGGGCCCGCGCTGGTGTCCTTCCACGGCATGGACATCATGCCGCGACCTCAGGAGCCCGGTTACGACGCGCGCATGCGGGAGCTGTTGAGCGTCCTCCCGATGGTGCTCGCCCGCAGTGAATCCCTCGCCGCCCGCCTCACCGCGCTCGGCTGCGATCCGGCCAAGATTCGGATCAACCGCACCGGCATCCCGCTCGAAGCCTTTCCCTATCGCGAACGAAGCGCTCCCACCGACGGCGCCTGGCGCTTCGTGCAGGCCTCGCGCCTCATCGCCAAGAAAGGCCTCGCGGACTCGCTCCGCGCCTTCGCCGCGTTTCGAGCGAGGTATCCTGCCGCGACCTTCACCATCGCCGGCGACGGCCCGCAACGGCAGGAACTCGAATCGCTCGCTGCCGACCTCGGCATCGCTGCCGCCGTCACGTTTACCGGCTTCCAGTCGCAGGCGGAATTACGCGCACTTTACGAGGGCAGCCACATCTTTCTGCACCCCAGCCGCACGCCGGAAACGCAGGATCAGGAAGGCGTTCCGAACTCCATGCTCGAAGCCATGGCCACCGGCCTCCCCGTCGCGGCCACGCTCCACGGAGGCATTCCCGAGGCCGTGGACCATGGCGTGGGCGGCCTGCTCACCGCGGAGAATGACTGGGAGGCCCTGCGCGATTCCCTTTTCGCGATCACGGCCGAACCCGCGCGCGCGTCCGCAATGGGACGCGCCGCCTCGGAATCCGTGCGCGCAAGGTTCGAGCAACGGGCAGCCATCGCCGCCCTCGAGGGCTTCTACTCGGAACTTGTCGAGTCGCACCGCCGCAAGGCCAGCCGGTGAATCGGCTTCGCGATCGCCGCAAATTTTCGCTGAAACTCCGTCTCGGGATAAACGCGTCCGTCGTCCCAATCGATCGGAGAAAAGCCGTCGAACTCCGCCACCGCCTCCCGCATGGCAACGAAATACGGCTCGTCGTCCGTCATCAGCCGGAGCGATCCGCCGGGCGCCAGCACGCGCCACGTCTCGCGCAGAAAATCCTGCCGGACGAGCCTTCGCACATGGTGACGCCGCTTCGGCCAGGGATCGGGAAAAGAAACGTGCACGACCTGGGCGCAGCCCGCTGGCAGCCGATCTCGCAGAGTCTCGAGCCCCTCGCCCTGAATCACCTGCGCATTGGAGAGTTCCATGCGCTCGATCTTTGCGCGGGTCCGTTCCACCCGCTTCCGCTGCCACTCGACTCCGAGAAATTTGATCTCGGGGAATATTCGCGCCATCTCGACGACAAAAATGCCCTTGTGACAGCCGACGTCGATCTCCACAGGACCGCAAAGCCAGTCCGGAGGCAGGTCGAGAGGGGCGGTTTCGGAAACAGAATCGGTCATCATTGCGGAAAATCTATCGGGCCAGCAGCCGCGCCAGCCAGCCGGACCTGGTCGTCTCGAAGGCGCCCATGCCTTCCAGTGTCCTCCTGAGCGCCGCGGTCGTTTTCTCGGTGGAAAACAAATCCTCGCACCGCAGGCGGCCCGCCGCCCCCATCTCGCGCGCCTTCACGGGATTGTCGAGCAGGTCTCCCATGCGCAGCGCAAGCGCCTTGGAATCTCTTTCGGGCACGAGATGTCCCGTCGCTCCGTCGACGACCATCTCGGGAACGCCCCCCACCGGCGTCGAAACCACCGGCACGGCCGCGGCCATCGCCTCCATGATCACGGTCGGCAGATTGTCCTTCCCGCCGTCCGCCTCGCTCACGCACGGCAGCACGAAGACGGACGCGCGCGCGAGCAAGCCTGCGATCTCGGATTCGCCCTTCGGCCCGGTGATCGAGATGCGGGAATCGCCAGCCGCAAGAGCTTTCAACTCCTCCTCGAGCGGCCCCTGCCCGACGATCTGACATTCGAACGGACGGTCCCCCAAAAGCCGGCAGGCGTTCACGAGATCGGCAAAGCCCTTTTTCTCGATGTAGCGCCCGACTGCGAGAATGAGCGGTCGCGCCGGATCAGGCTCGCCTTTCGGAAAGCGGTCCAGATGAATCCCGTTGTAAACGCGATGCAGCTTTGCCGCATGCGCCGGAAATTTTTCTCGCAGCAGGCGCAGGCTGAAATCGCTGACCGTCACCACCCCGGCGGCCTCACGAATCAGCATTTCCAGCCGCTCGTCGGGTTCGTCGCAAAAAATGTCGTTCGCGTGCGCGGTGAAGCTGTAGCGAATCCCGGCAAGACGCTTGAGCCAGAATCCCGTGCGCGCCGCCGTGCCCGCGAAATGCGAGTGCACGTGGCCGACACCAAGTTTTTCGAGCCGCGGAGCGAGCCACAGGGCCTCGTAAATCCGGCGCTTCTCGCCGCTACCACCCCACAATCGCGTAAGGTCCTCGATCGCCCGCCGGGCATCCCGGCGAAACTTTGCGTCCGTCTTGAGAATCTCCTCGAACGACTCGGGAACATACGTGACCAACCCGGCCAGCTCGACGGGAAAATCCTGACGCGGCTCTCCCCGGGGATCACGGATCGAAAAAATCGGCGCATCGACTCCCTGTCGACGCAGCTCGAGCACTTCTCGAAAACAAAACGTCTGCGTGAACGACGGAAATCGCTCGAACACATACGCGAACGGCTCGCCAGGCGACCGGGCCATGCGTGCCGGCCTACGCCGCGGATTTGTCCTGCTTGCGCCGGATGAGAGGCGAGCGTTTGCCTTCCACGACCGCGCGATTCACCGTGACCTCGGCGATATCTTCGCGACTCGGCGCCTCATACATGATGTCGAGCATCAGTCGCTCCATCATGGCGCGCAACGCCCGGGCGCCGGTGCCCTTCTTCACGGCCTCGGCCGCCATCGCCCGAAGCGCGTCCTTCGTCACGGTCAGCCCGACGCCGTCCATGGCCATCAGTTTGGTGTATTGCTTCACCATCGCGTTCTTCGGCTCGGTGAGAATGAGCATGAGCTCGTCCTCGGTGAGCGGGTCCAGCGCCGTGACGACAGGCAGACGCCCGATGAACTCGGGAATCAGGCCAAAGCTCAGGAGATCCTCCGGCTCCACGGCGCGCAGGGAATCCCGCGAATCGTCGCCAGCGTCGCGGAACTCGCGGACGTGGAATCCCATGGACTTCGCCCCCATGCGGCGCTGCACGATCTTGTCGAGGCCGACGAACGCGCCGCCGCAAATAAAGAGGATCTTCGAGGTGTTGACCTGAATGTATTCCTGCTGCGGATGCTTGCGGCCGCCCTGCGGAGGAACGTTGCAAACCGTGCCCTCGAGAATCTTGAGCAGCGCCTGCTGCACGCCTTCGCCCGAGACGTCGCGCGTGATGCTCACGTTGTCCGTCTTGCGCCCGATCTTGTCGATCTCGTCGATGTAGACGATGCCCATCTCGGCGCGTTTCACGTCGTAATCCGCCGCCTGCAGCAGACGCAGCACGATGTTCTCGACGTCCTCGCCGACGTAGCCGGCTTCGGTAATCGTCGTCGCATCGGCGATGCAGAACGGCACGTCGAGAATCCGCGCGAGCGTGCGGGCCAGCAGCGTCTTGCCGGACCCGGTGGGACCAACCAGCAGGATGTTGCTCTTCTCGATCTCGACCTCGGCCAGCGCGTCGATGCGGAGCGCATCGGGCGAAGAATCCTGCACGATGCGCTTGTAGTGATTGTGCACCGCGACCGAGAGCACCTTCTTGGCGATCTCCTGCCCGATGACGTGCTGGTCGAGCTCGCGGCGGATCTCCGCCGGTTTCATCATCCGCACGGTCGTGGTCTGCCGCTTGGAATCTTCGCCAATTTCCTTGTCGAGGATCCCCTTGCAGACCGTGATGCAGCTGTCGCAGATGTAGACGCCTGGTCCGGCGATGAGCTTGCGCACCTCCGCGTGGCTCTTTCCGCAGAAAGAGCACATCGTGAGATTGGAGGGGCGGGCCATGTCAGCGGAGGGCTACTCGACGATTGGCTTCGACTCCGGGAGCACCGCGGCGAATTCCTTCCGCGATTGCACGACCTCGTCGACGAGCCCGTAGGCCTTCGCCTCTTCGGCCGTCATGTAATAATCGCGGTCTGCGTCGCGCTCCACCTGCTCGACGGGTTTGCCCGTGTGGTGCGAGAGGATGCCGTTCAGGCGGCGCTTGAGCTTATACATGAACTCCACCTGCCGCTCGACGTCGCTGGCCTGGCCCTGCGCGCCGCCGGAGACCTGATGGATCATGATATCGGAGTTGGGCAACGCGTAGCGCTTACCCTTCGTGCCCGCAGCGAGGAGCACCGCGCCCATGCTGGCGGCGATGCCCATGCAATATGTCGTCACGTCGCACGTCACGAACTGCATCGTGTCGTAGATCGCGAGCCCCGCCGTGACGGAACCGCCCGGCGAGTTGATGTAAATGTTGATGTCCTTCTTCGGGTCCTCCATCTGGAGGAACAGGAGCTGCGCGATCACGAGGTTCGCCACGTGATCATCGATGCCGGTGCCGATGAAGATGATGCGGTCCTTGAGGAGCCGCGAGTAGATGTCGTAACTGCGCTCGCCGCGACCGGTTTGCTCGATGACGACGGGGACCAGCATGGATTGGGGCTGTGACATAGAATGTTAAGACGCCTGCGTCGCAGGTTCGCGAACCGTAACATTCGAGGTGATGAAATCAAGGGCCTTGCCCGCGAGAATCTGCTCGCGAATCTGGCCGAAGGCATCGCGCTTCTGCAGGTCCTTCACGAACTTCTGCACCGGCACCTGATAGCGCGCGGCCATCTGCGTGACGTGGAACGCGAGTTCCTGCTGGGTGACCTCGATCTTCTCCTTTTCCGCGATGCGGAGGAGAAGGAACGTCGTGCGCACGCGCTCCGTCGCACTCTGCTTCGCCGCCCCGAGGATCTCGTCCTCGTGCGACTTGAGTTCTTCATCGCTCACGCCGCGGCCCTGGTTTTCCTGCACGATCTCCTTCAGGATGCCGGACATCTCGTTATTGATCATGTGCTGCGGCAGCTCGCATGTGACCGAGGTGAGGAGGTGCTTGATGGCGCCAGAGCGCTTGCCGGTCTCGTATTCGTTCTCGGCGTATTTCTCGAGCTCGACGCGAAGGCGCTCACGCACCTCGGTCATCGTCTTGCCCGGGTCGAGCTTGTTCGCGAGTTCATCGTCCAGCGCGGGCAGCACCCGGGCGCGAATCTCGTGCAATGTCGCGGAATACGCGAGCTGCTTGCCGCGGACAGCCGGGAACGGGAACTCCTCGGGAATGCTGATCGTGAAATCGCGGCTCTCGCCGATGTTCAATCCGACGAGGGCTTCGCTGAAGCCCGGCGCGAGCGTCTCGGGCGCGAGGCGGATCCACCAGTTCGGCTTGCCGGCGAGCAGCGGCGGGCAGTTCTCGATCGCCTCGGCCAGCGGCTGGCCATCGAGCGTGCCGGCATAGGTGAGCACGGCGAAGTCACCCATCTCGAGGGCGCGGCCCTCGACGGTCTGGAAGTCCGCATGCTGCTCGGCGATATTGTTGAGCGCGGCTTCGACATCGGAATCGGTGATCGCCTTCTTCGCGATCTCGACAGGGATGTTCGAATAATCGGGAAGCTCGAACTCGGGCGACGTCACCACCGTGGCGGTGAAGCGCATCGATTTGTCCGAGGCGATCTCGACGTCCTCGACCTTTGAGACGGAAAGCACGCGAAGGCTTTTTTCCGTGATGGCCTCGTTCAGCGCCGCGCGCAGGAGCTTGTTCTGAAGCTCCTCGCGGATGTCCGCGCTGAATTTCTTGTCGATGAGGGCCTGCGGGGCCTTGCCGGGGCGGTAGCCGGGAAGGCGGGCCTGTTTCTGAAATTGTTTGGCCACCGTCTGCCATTCGCGCTCGACGCGCTCGGGCTCGAGCTCGACGCGGAGCGTGGTGATGCAATTGGGCTGGGAATCTACGACGACGTTCATAATGCGAATCGAGCAGTCAAGCATACCCACCCCGCCACGACAACCGCAACGTCCCGCAAATTTCCGCGAACGCCGGGTCGCCTCGCGAGGTCGAAGGAGAGAATCATTTCCGCAACTCCTCGACCCGTGCTAGCTTCCGCCCGCCAAGCCTCATGATCAAACGCCTCGCTCTTCTCGTCTCGCTCACCCTCCCGCTCGCCGGCTGCGGCAAGAAAAGCCCGACCGCCCCGGAGGCCGCGGGCTCGGCCATCAAGGATGTGCCGGTGCAGATCGAGGACGGCGGCGAGCCCGATCCCGTCGCGGTGCCCACGGCGCTGAAAGGCGGAACGTTCACGACCTGGGCTGGCGGATATCCGAAGTCGCTGAACATGTGGCTCGACTACAATTCCTTCTCGAAGAGCGTCTGCGATCTGCTCTTCGAACCCCTCGTCGCCCTCCATCCCACCAGGGACGAGCCCGTCGGCATCCTCGCCAAATCCTGGGAAATTTCGTCAGATAAGAAGACCTTCACCTTTCATCTCGACCCCCAGGCGAAGTGGAGCGACGGCCAGCCGGTCACCGCCGAGGACGTCCAGTTCTACTACGACACGATGATGAATCCGAAGAATCTCACGTCGATCTTCCGCGTGGATCTGTCGCGATTCAGCCGTCCCGAGGTGGTCGATCCCCTCACCGTCCGCATCACCGCCAACCAGCCGCACTGGGCGAATTTCTGGACCGCAGCCGGCATGGTCGCCTTTCCGAAGCACGTCTGGAAGGACCTCGATTTCAACAGGCAGAACTTTGAACTTCCGGTCGTCAGCGGCCCGTATCAGCTCGGCGAGATCAAGACCAACCGCTCGATTCAGCTCAAGCGCCGCGGTGACTGGTGGGGCCGGGTCAAGCAGTTCAACGTGGGCAAATACAACTTCGACTATCTTCTCTTCAAAGCGATGGAAGATCGCAACAAGGCCTTCGAACTCTTCAAATCCGGCGGTCTCGATCTTTTGCCGATGTATACCGCCTCCATCTGGGTCCAGAAGACTCCGGACATTCCGCAGGTGAAGAAAAACTGGATCGTCCGCCAGACCGTCGCGAACCAGGAGCCCAAGGCCTTCCAAGGCATGGCGATGAACATGCAGCGGCCGCTCTTTCAGGATCCGAAGGTTCGCCAGGCTCTCGCGCTCCTCTTCAACCGCGAGCTCATGAACGAGAAGCTGATGTTCGATCAGTATTTTCTCCTGAACTCCTATTATCCGGACCTCTATCCCAATAATCAAAACCCTGCCGTGCCGCTCGTAAAATACAACGAGGAAGCCGCGCGGGCGCTGCTCAAGGAAGCCGGCTGGACCGTCGGCGCGGACGGCATTCTCCAAAAGGACGGCAAGCCCTTCTCCTTCACCATTGTTCACTACGACGGCTCGGAACTCCGCCACCTCAACATCTACCTGCAGTCGCTCAAGTCCGTCGGAATCGACGCGAAGATCGAAGTCATTTCGATGTCGTCCTTCCAGAAACGCGTCGACAACCACGACTTCGACATGTGCTGGACGAACTGGGGCGCCAGCCGGCTGCGCGATCCCGAGGCGTCCTGGGCCTCGAAGACGGCGGATGAAATCGCGACGAACAATGTGACCGCGCTCAAGGATCCCGAGATCGACCGTCTCATCGAGCAGCAGAAGACGGAAATGGACATGAGCAAGCGCAACGACATCCTCCGCCAGATCGACGCCCGGCTCGTCGCCATCAGCCCCTTCGTCCTGATGTGGCAGAACGCAAAGAATCGCCTGCTTTACTGGAACAAGTTTGGAACGCCGAAATACGTGCTCGATAAGTTCAGCAAGGAAGAAGCCGCCCTCGTCTACTGGTGGCTCGATCCCGCGAAGGAAAAGGCCCTCACCGAGGCCATGAAGGCCGACGCCGCGTTGCCGCCGGTCCCGGCCGAAGTCACCTACGCGGGGGAATGAGCGCCTACATTCTTCGGCGACTTCTCCTGATCATCCCCACGCTGATCGGCATCAGCCTCATCTGCTTCGCACTCGTCCAGTTCATCCCGGGCGGGCCCGTGGAGCAGATGATCTCCAAGGTCCAGCACGCGGCCGCCTACCACCCCGGCAGCCGCGGCATCTCGACCGAGGAGATCCAGAACATCAAAGCCTACTTCGGCTTCGATCAGCCCGCCTATGTCCGCTACTTCACCTGGCTGGGCAACATGTGCCGCGGCGACTTCGGCAACTCCTACGTTTACCAAAAGCCCGTGCTCGAGGTCATCGTGAGCAAGATGCCGATCTCCCTTTTCTTCGGCCTCGTCTCCTACCTGATCTCCTACACGATTTCGCTCCCCCTCGGCGTGCGGAAGGCGATGACCAATGGCAGCTGGTCCGACACATTGTCCTCCGTCGCCGTCTTCGCCGGATACGTGATTCCCGGTTACGCGCTCGGCATTCTCCTCATCATCTTCTTCGCCGGCGGCAACTACCTCTCGTGGTTCCCGATCGGCAACATGGTCTCGGACAATTTCGAGTCGCTCCCTCCCCTGGCGCAGGCGCTCGACTTCCTCCATCACATGGTGCTGCCCGTCTTCTGTTACGTCATCGGCGACTTCGCCCTGCTCACCCTCCTGATGAAAAACTCGATCATCGAGGAACTGAACAAGGACTACATGCGCACCGCCATGGCGAAGGGCCTCTCGTTCCGACGCGCCGTCTGGGGCCAGGCGTTTCGCAACGCTCTCATCCCGATTGCCACGGGCGTCGGCTCCATCCTCGCCGTCTTCTTCACGAGTTCGCTGCTCATCGAGCGCGTGTTCGACATCGACGGCATGGGCCTGCTCTTCTTCAACTCGATGATCGGGCGCGACTACAACGTCGTCCTGGGCATCATCATCCTCAGCAGCCTGCTCGTCATGCTCGGGCGCCTGCTCAGTGACATCATCTACGTGGCGGTCGACCCGCGCATCCGCTTCGACTGATGTTCTCCCCGCTCACCAGGAGCCGACTCCGGAAATTCCGCTCGATCAAGCGCGCGTGGTGGTCGCTCTGGATCCTCGGAATCGCGTTTGTCCTCTCGCTCTTCAGCGAACAGCTCGTCAACGATCACCCGCTCATCCTTCGCTACGAGGGGCGCACCTACTTCCCCACGCTCAAATTCTACTCCGGCAAGGAATTCGGCGGCCCCTACCGCACCGAGGCCGACTACCGCGCGCTCCGCGACGCCCCCGCATTTCTCGCGAAGGGTGGCTGGATGCTCCTGCCGCCCATCCCGCACAACCCTCTTCACCCCTACCTCGATCTCGATGGAGCCCCGCCCCATCCACCGTCGCTCGAGCACTGGCTCGGCACCGACAACACCGCACGCGACGTGCTCGCCCGCCTTATCTACGGCTTTCGGATCTGCATGACGTTCGCGCTCTCGCTGGCCGCGATCAGCTGCGTGATCGGAATGATCGTCGGCGGCGTGCAGGGATATTTCGGCGGCAAGGTCGATCTCATCATCCAGCGACTCATCGAAATCTGGTCCGCCCTGCCCATTCTTTACGTCGTCATCCTGCTCGGCTCGATCTACGGCCAGAGCTTCGGCGTCATCCTTTTCGTCATGGCGCTCTTCGAGTGGATCGCGCTGTCCTATTACATGCGCGGCGAATTCTACAAACTGCGCGAGCGCCCGTTCGTCCTCGCCGCTCGCGGCCTCGGCGCAGGAAACCTCCGCATCATCTTTCGTCAGATCCTGCCCAACGCCCTCACGCCGGTCATCACCCTGCTTCCCTTCATGATCGTCGCCGGCATCTCGGCGCTCACCTCGCTCGACTTCCTCGGCTTCGGCCTTCAGCCCCCCACTCCCTCCTGGGGCGAAATGATTCAGCAGGGCCTGCAAAACCTCAACGCCCCATGGGTCGCCACCTCCGCGGTAACCGCATTGTTTCTCACGCTCATGCTCGCTACCTTCGTCGGCGAAGGCGTGCGCGAAGCCTTCGATCCGAAATCCCACGTCAAACTGCAATGAATCCGCCGCTCCTCGAGATCCGGGACCTCTCCATCGCCTTCGAGACCGAGGCCGGCCGGTTCGATGCCGTGCTCGGCACGTCCTTCAAGCTCGAGCGCGGCTCCACGCTCGCCATCGTCGGCGAAAGCGGCAGCGGCAAAAGCGTCACCGCCCTCGCCCTCACCCGACTTCTCCCCCAGCCCCCGGCGAAATACGTCTCCGGCGAGATTCTCTGGAAGGGCGCCGACGTCCTGAAGATGACCCCGCGGGAGCTGCGCGCCATCCGCGGCGGCGAGATCGCCTACATTTTTCAGGAGCCCTCGACGTCGCTGAATCCGGTTTACACGATCCGCAACCAGATCGCCGAAGCCATCCGCCTGCATCGTCCCGAGGTGAAGGACATCGACGCCGAGGTCATCAAATGGCTCGACGCCGTCGGCATCGTGAATCCCGCCCAACGCATGCGCGACTACCCGCACCAGCTCAGCGGCGGCATGCAGCAGCGCGCCATGATCGCCATGGCGCTGAGTTGTCAGCCCGACCTCCTCATCGCCGACGAGCCGACCACCGCGCTCGACGTCACCATCCAGGCGCAAATCCTCGACCAGCTCCGCGAGCTCCGCTCGAGCCTCGGCATGGCCGTCATCCTCATCACCCACAACTTCGCCATCATCCGCGGGCTCTGCGACCACGTCGCCGTCATGTTCCGCGGTCGCATCGTCGAGTTCGGCCCCGCCGCCGAAGTTCTGTCGAATCCGCAGCACCCCTACACCCGCGCGCTCATCGATTGCATCCCGAAGCTCGGCGCCGGCCGCGACCGCCTTCACACCATCGACTACGCCGCCATCGAGGCCGCCCTCTAGTCATGCTCATCCCGCTCCTCGCCGCAGGGTTCGCCGTGGCGATGCCGTGGGATTCGCCCAAGCCTCCCCCCGAGGGCACCCAGCTCATCCTCACGGAACCCGGGTTCCCCGATCCTCCGCCCGAAGGCTCGGTCATCGACATCCCCGGCGAGCACGAGCTGCCAAGGAACTGGCGGTCCACCGGAAAGGCCGATCCGAAAATCAAGGGCAATGCCGGCCTGAACACGCTCATGGCCTCCGGCAGTGGCCAGTTCTGCCGCAACCAGTTCTACGCCATCCAGGCCGCCCTGCGCGGACACCGCGTCGCCGTGATCGACCTGCGCCAGGAGCCTCACGTCTTCCTGAACGGCGCCGCCGTCGCCTGGGGACCGCCCGATCTCGTCGGCTTCGACCGTTCCGCCCACGAAGTCGAGCGTGTGGAGCGGGTGTGGATGCAACACCTCGACGCCGGCAAGTTCACCACCGCCACCCAATACGCGCCCGGCGCCCTTGCGGACCAGTCGACATGGGAACCCATCGAGCTGAAGATCGACATCCGCGACGCGGTCACGGAATACCAGCTCGTCCGCGAGGCTCGCTGGGGCTACTTCCGCATCGCCGCGCCCGATTCCGTGCTGCCCCGCGACGCCGACATCGATCGTTTCGTCGATCTCGTCCGAAATCTCGATGGCGACATCTGGCTGCACTTTCACTGCGATACCGGCGGCCGTCGCACGTCGCTCTACCTCGCGCTCTACGACATGATGCGGAACTACGTGAACGTCCCGCGGCCCGAGATCATCGCCCGTCAGCGTCGCCTCGGCGGCACGAATCTCCTCGCCGGTCCCGACGGCTCCGCGCGCGGCCGCTTCCTCGCGCGCTTTTTCAACTACTGCTGGGAATGCGGCCCGCTCTTTCGCCGAAACTGGAGCAGCTGGAGCCGGAAAAATCCCGAATGATCCCTCAGCCCACCTGCGAAGTCGCCGGTGCGTCGGACTCGTTGCGGCCGTAGAACTTCACGCCCAGCCTGATCTTTCCGCGACCACTGGCGACCCGCCACTTGTTCGTATCACGCAGCGAATAGATGCAGCCGCAATACTCCTGCTGGTAAAACTCCTCGCGCTTGGAAATCTCCACCATCCGCGAGGCCCCGCCACCCTTGCGCCAGTTGTAGGTCCAGTAATGCATGCCCGGGTAGCGCGCCGCCGCTCGCTCCCCGCAGCCATTGATCTGCTCCATGTTCTTCCAGCGCGAAATGCCGAGGCAGCTGGTGATCACGGGAAAGCCATGCTCATGCGCGTAGAGCGCCGTCCGCTCGAACCGCATGTCGAAACACGCCGTGCAACGCGCACCGCGCTCCGGCTCCCATTCGAGCCCCTTCACGCGGGCGAACCAATTGTCCGTATCGTAATCCGCATCGACGAACGCCACGCCCGTCTTCTCGGCGAAGCGGATATTCTCCTCCTTCCGCAGCTCGTATTCCTTCCGCGGATGGATGTTCGGATTGTAGAAAAAAATCGTGTAGTCGACGCCCGACGCGGCCATCGCCTCCATCACCTCGCCCGAGCACGGCGCGCAGCACGAGTGGAGCAGCACCTTGCGGTGCCCCTCGGGCGGATCGATGACAAGCCGGTCGCTGGAATTCATGACAGCCGTGCACTATGCTCTCATCAGCGCGGGATTTCAGGAAAAATTAACAGGGATGTGAATATCCGGCCCGCCTGGTCGTTCAGCTTGCAGGAAGCCATCATGAAAACCGCCATTCTCTTCGCCACCATCATCGGTTCGCTCGCCTTTGCCGCCACCTCGCAGGCGGGTCCCCGAGTCAGCGTCTACGTCGGCTCCGGCGGCTACTGCGGGCCGCGCTATTACGCCCCGCCGGTGTGCTACGTCCCGCGCCGCACCTACTACCGGCCCGCGCCCGTTTATTACGCGCCCGCGCCGGTCGTCTACGTGCCCGCGCCGAGATTTTATCGCGCTCCGGTCCGTCGCGCCTCCTTCGGCTGGTGCCGCTAATTTTCAGCCGCGAGATCAAGAATCGCGATTGACAAATCGCGTCCAAAATTCGATTAAGAACGGCTCGCCAACGGCCGAAGGCATCGTCTTCGGCCAGGCCTGAATGGTGACCGTAGCTCAATGGTAGAGTCCCAGATTGTGATTCTGGTTGTTGCGGGTTCGAATCCCGTCGGTCACCCCATCACCCCCAGCACCTCTTGTGTGCAAGCAACGTGGTGGATGGCGGTGACGTGACCGTCGAGCCCCATTAAAGACATTCCGGGGGGAAACACTCGCTCGCAGGATCAATGGGCGATCCGCTCGCCGGATTCTTCAGGATTGGCCGTAGTAGGCCGTGGCGCCGTGCTTGCGGAGGAAGTGCTTGTCGAGGAGCGGCTGCGGGACGGGCTGCGCGCCGGGGTTGAGCTGCAGCGCCTTCCACGCCATCTCGGCGACGATCTCGAGCGCCTGCGCGGTCTCGACGGCTTTCCTGCCATTCGGGCCCCAGGTGAAGGGGCCATGGTTGCGCACGAGCACGGCGGGGATCTGCTCGGGATCGATGCCCTCGAAGCGCTCGATGATCACCGTGCCCGTCTCCCATTCATAGGCGCTGGCGATTTCCTCGGGCGTCATTGCGCGCGTCACCGGCACTTCGCCGTAGAAGTAATCGCAATGCGTGGTCCCGAGGCACGGGATGCCGCGCCCCGCCTGCGCGAAGGCGACCGCCGTGCGCGAGTGCGTGTGCACGACGGAACGAATGCCGCGGAAGGCCTGGAACAGGCGCCGGTGCGTGGGCGTGTCGGACGAAGGCCGCATCGTGCCGCCGACCTGGTTGCCCTCGAGATCGACGAGCACCATGTCCTCGGCGCGCAGCTTCGTGTAATCGACGCCGCTCGGCTTGATCGCAAACACGCCACGCTCGGGATCGCAGACGCTGACGTTGCCGAAGGTGAGGTCGACGAGACCGGTCTTCGGCAGCAGGAGATTGGCCTCGAGGCACTCCTCCTGAATGGCGCGGAAGTCACTCATGGCATTACAGCCGGCCGAGGCCGGGCGCGAGGTGGTAATAGATTTCGTCGTTGCGCAGCTGCTGCTTGAACTCGCGGATGCGCGTGTCGGCGTCGATCACCGCGACCTCCACGCCGGCGATCTCGGCGAGATCCTCGATGTGCTCGGTGGTGACCGAATAGCTGAAGCCGGTGTGGTGCGTGCCGCCGGCGTAGATCCACGCCGCCACGGCGGTCTTGAGGTCCGGCCGGCATTTCCACACCGCGCGGGCGACGGGCAGCTTCGGCAACGGCTGCGGAGGCGCGATCACGTCGACCTCATTGACCAGCAAGCGGAAGCGGTTGCCGAGGTCCATCATCGCGACGTTGATCGCGGCGCCGGCGTGCGCGTCGAAAACGAAGCGCACGGGATCGTCCTTGCCGCCGATGCCAAGCGGATGAATCTCGATCGAGGGTTTCGCCGCCGCGATGGACGGGCAGACCTCGAGCATGTGCGAGCCGAGCACGAGCTGGCCGGAGGGATTCAGTTCATACGTGTAGTCCTCCATGAACGACGTGCCGCCGGGCAGGTCGGCGGCCATCACCTTCATCGCACGCACGAGCGCCGCGGTCTTCCAGTCGCCCTCGCCGGCGAAGCCGTAGCCGTCCGCCATGAGGCGCTGCACCGCGAGGCCGGGCAGCTGCGTGAGGCCGTGCAGGTCCTCGAACGTGTCGCTGAAGCCGATGAAATTTCCCTCTTCGAGGAACGCGCGCAGGCCAAGCTCCTGGCGGGCGTTGTAGCGCAGCGCCTCGTGGCGCTCGCCGCCTTTGCGCAGCACCGCCGCGACGTTGTAGAGCTCCTCGTATTCCGCAACGAGTTTCGTGATGGCGTCGTCGCCGACATCCTTCATTGCCGCGACGAGATCGCCCACGCCGTGGGTGTTCACCGAGAAGCCGAACTTCGCCTCCGCGGCGACCTTGTCGCCATCGGTGACCGCGACGTAGCGCATGTTGTCGCCGAAGCGCACGATCTTGCCGCCCTGCCAGTCGCTCCATGCGCGGGTCACGCGCATCCACGAGGCGACGCGGTCCTGCACCTCCTCATCGCTCCAGTGGCCGACAACGACCTTGCGCGGCAGGCGCAGGCGGGTGTGAATGAACCCGTGCTCGCGGTCGCCGTGCGCGGCCTGGTTGAGGTTCATGAAATCCATGTCGATGTCCGCCCACGGCAGGTCGCGGTTGAACTGCGTGGCAAGGTGCAGCACCGGTTTGCGGAGCTGGAGCAGGCCGTTGATCCACATTTTCGACGGCGAGAACGTGTGGCACCAGATCGCGAGGCCGGCGCAATTCGCGGCGCCGTTCGCCTCGAGGCAGAGCGCACGGATTTCCTCGGGGCGCGTGAGGATCGGCTTGAACACGAGCTTCAGCGGCAGTCGGCCAGAGGCGTTGAGTTCGTCGACGATCTTCTGCGAATTCGCGGCGACCTGTTTGAGCGGGCCTTCGCCGTAGAGGTGCTGCGTGCCGGTGATGAACCAGATTTCGGGTGTCGGGAGATTCTTCATGAAGGTTTTGGTAAATCGAAAAAGTGAAGGAAGTCAGGAAAGTGAAGCGATCGCGGCCCGCTCGATGGCGAGGCCCTCGTGATAGCGCTGGAAGAAAAGGTTGAAGCCGGCGACGTCAGCGGGATCGGGCTGAACCGCCGCACCCATGCTACCGGCGAAGATGGGTTTGAGAAACTCGGGGAGCGACTCCTGTCGGTTCTCGCGAGTCAGGTAGGCGGCCAGGAGCGCAATGCCCCAGGCGCCGCCCTCACCGGCGGTTTCCAGCACGGAGACCGGGGCATTCGTCGCGGCCGCCATGACGCGCTGGCCCACATCGGCCGTTTTGAAGAGACCGCCGTGGCCACGGATTTCGTCCACCGCGACACCCTCGTCGACCATCAGGATGTCGAGGCCGGTCCGCAGCGCGCAGAGCGCGGAAAACAGGTGGGCGCGCATGAAGTTCGCGAGCGTGAACCTGCTGTCCGACGACCGCGCGAAGAGCGGTCGCCCTTCGCTGAAACCGGTGATGTGCTCGCCGGAAACGTAACCGTAGGTGAGCAACCCGCCGCACTCCGCGTCGCCAGTCAGCGCCGTGCGCAGCAGCGTCGCGTAGAGATCATCCGTGGAAAAATTCGCGCCGAGCGCTTTCGCGGCTTCGCCGAGGAGTCCGATCCACGCATTGCAGTCCGATGTGCAATTGTTCGAGTGGGCCATGCCGACCAGTTTGCCGTCCGGCGTGGTCACGAGATCGATCTCGTGGTGGGCCTTCGAAAGTTCCTTCTCGAGCACGATCATCGCGAAAACCGAAGTGCCCGCGGAAACGTTGCCGGTGCGGACCTCGACGCTGTTGGTGGCGACCATTCCGGTGCCGGCGTCGCCCTCGGGCGGACAGAAGGGAATTCCCGGCTGCAGGTTGCCGGCGGGATCGAGCAGGGCGGCGCCTTCCGCCGTGAGCTCTCCCGCAGGTTCGCCGGCGCTCAGCACTTCCGGAAGCAGGTCCCTGAGCTTCCAGCCGACGGCTTCGTCACGGATCAGCGCGTCGAACTTCTCGAGCAACGCGGCGTGGAAATCCTGCGTCTGAATATCGATGGGAAACATGCCGGACGCCTCGCCGACGCCCATCGTCTTGCGCCCCGTGAGTTTCCAGTGCACGTAGCCAGCCAGCGTCGTCGCATGAGCGATGCGTCCGACGTGTTCCTCCCGGTTGAGGATCGCCTGGTAAAGATGCGCGATGCTCCAGCGCTGCGGGATCGGGTAGTCGAACAACTCCGTGAGCTTTTCCGAGGCGGCGCCCTGACGGTTGTTCCGCCACGTGCGGAAGGGCACGAGTTGGTTACCCTCGGCGTCGAAGACCATGTAGCCGTGCATCATCGCGCTGAAGCCGATCCCCTTCAGCCGGGAGATGGTGACGCCATGCTGCGCCTGCACGTTTTTCTGCAACTCGGCAAAACTGGCCTGAATGCCCGTCCAGACGTCCTCCAGCGGATAAGTCCAGACGCCATCCTTCAGTGAGTTTTCCCAGCCGAATCCGCCCGAGGCGACGGGCATGTGATCAGCACCGATCAGAACGGCCTTGATGCGCGTGGAGCCCAGTTCGATGCCAAGGGCGGCCTGCCCGTTTTGAATCTGTTCGGCGATACTCATGTCATTTGCAGATCGGAGAAAATTGATCGACAGCGAGTCGAGTCGGTCGGTCGGCCGCTCCTGCGGCAGGAATGGGCGCTCAAAGCGCGGGCGCAGACGAAAATTGTTCCGAATTCAAAACCAACGGAGAGTCGCATGGGGGAAAGAACATTGGAGCGCTCTCCGCTCCGCCGTAAACGGCTGCCATTCTTTACAGTCAAGTTCACCAACGATGCCGATGTCCGCCCGCCTTCTCCACGCAATTTCGTTTTAAAAGCCGCCGGGAAAGACAAAGGTGAATTCATGCTGAACGGTGCTGCGAAGGTCATGGGGTCTCTCCTGATTGCGGTGGCTTCGGTGGGGCGCGCAGAGCCGCCACCGGCCAGCGATCTCCCGCCCCAGATGCAAATGGTCGAGGGTGTGCTGGTTCCCGTGCCGGGGGAAATTTTTCGGGTGCTCGACCGTTTCAAGGAGGCAAACTGGCCGGCGGTTCAGAACACGGATCTCGCTTCCCTGCCCCCCGCGGGAAGCCCCGCCAGAATTGCCCTGTCCCTCGGCCTCGTGATCGGCGAAGGCTTCGTCGCCGTCGCGGCAGAGGATTCGACGGCAATGCAGGGCCTCGGGAAGGAAGCCGTCAAACTGGCACGCGCCCTTGGTGTCGAGAAGACGATCGTTCGCCGGGAGAAAAGCATCATCGAGCACGCGCGACGCAAGGAATGGCAGGCCGTTCGCCAGGAGTGGTCCAACGCCAGCAGCGACCTCAAAACCGCCATGGTCGAAATCCGGAGCGAACCTGTCGCGCAACTGATCAGCCTTGGTGGATGGCTGCGCGGCGTCGAGGCGCTCTCCGACCTGATCTCCCGCCGCGACTCCATGGCCGAGGCGACGCTCCTTCGTCAACCCGCCGTGCTCGCCTATTTCGAGGAACGTCTCACTTTTCTGGAAAAACGAACCAGCACGGGAAAGGATCCGCTGATCGCGTCGTTGCGAGACGCGCTCCGCAAACTGTCCCCGCTCATGGGAACCGATCGCGAATCCGCATTCTCGCGCGACGATGTTCGCAAGATTCACCAGATCTCCGCCAGCCTCGTTCGGTCCATCTGCGCTCCCGGCGCGGCGGGATGATCGCTCCTTTGGCAGTCCGTTTGCAGTGCGGCAGGTGATGGTCCTCGGCCAGCCAGCGCGGAACTTCCCGGGCAAGGAACCCGGCTTCTTTGTCGCTGCGCTCCGTGCTCCCGAAAAGGCTTTAGCCATTCTGACGTCCCGCGAACTTCGCGACATCACGGCACAAAAAAATGCTCACTGTAGGGTTCGAACCTACGACTCCCGCCGTGTGAAGGCGGTGCTCTACCACTGAGCTAAGTGAGCGCGGGAGGGATGAAGTAAGCGATCCCTGGCCGGGTTTCAAGCATTCATTGTCCCCGAAACGTCCCCGCTAGAACGAAATCCGAGCATTCAGCGGAAGATCACGGGACGAGGTGCCTGCCCAGATCGTGCGCGGACCGGGCGTGACGGCCCACTTGTTCGCCTTCACGTCCCAATGCGCAAACGCCCGGCGATCGAGCTTCAGCTCGACCTTGCGGGACTCGCCGGGCTGGAGCGTGATTTTGTCGAAAGCTCGCAATGTCCGAACCGGCTCGCCGGGCCCATCGTCGCCCTCGGCCGGGCCAACGTAAATTTGCACGACCTCGGCCCCGGCGCGGCTTCCCGTATTCTTCACGGTGACATTCACCTTTGCCCCGTCCCCCTCGCGGTTCACTGCGAGATCACTCAGCGCGAAAGTCGTGTAACCGAGCCCGAAGCCAAACGGGAACTGCGGCTCGATCTTCTGCTTGTCGAACCACCGGTAGCCTACGAGCAGGCCTTCCTTGTAATCGGCGACGCCATCCTTTTCGGGATACGTGCCGAGCGCATGAGCGGGCGAATCCTCGAGTCGCCGGGGAATCGTCACCGGCAGCTTGCCCGAGGGGTTCACCTTCCCGGAAAGGATCCCCGCCAGCGCGGTGCCGCCTTCCATCCCGGGATACCAGAGCTGCACGAGCGCCGGCACCTTCGCCAGCCACGCGTCCATCTCGACGGGACCGCTGCCGAACAGGCAGACGACGGTCCGGGGATTTGCGGCGGCGAGCGCGGCAATCAGCGCGTCCTGCCCGGGTGGCAGCTTCATGTCCGGACGATCCTCGCCCTCGGTGTCGAATCTCTTGTCGAGCCCGCCCACGAAAATCACGACGTCCGCCCGCTTCGCCTGCGCCAGCGACTCGTGGAGATCTTCCCCACTGCTCGTGAGCACCTCGGCGCCGGGCGCAACGACCTTCCGCAGCCCCTGGAGGGCGGTGACTTCGTAGGGCGGCTTGGCCTCCGAGCTGTTGCCGCCAGCGCCGAGCGCCCGATCGGCATTCGGCCCGATCACCGCGAGCGTCCTGATCTTTTCGAAATTCAGCGGGAGAAGGCCTCCTTCGTTCTTGAGCAACGTGATCGCTTCCTCCGCAATCTCGCGCGCGACCTGCTGGTGCTCCGGCGTGTTGAGCGAGCCGACCGGACGCGTCTGGCCTGCCTCCATGCCGAGCGCGTGCCGCAGATACAAATGCCGGCGCACATGCTCATCGAGCGTCGCCATCGGCACGCGCTTGTCGGCGACGAGCTGCGCCAGCGTCGCGTAGTGCTTCGGCCCGAGACCCATCTCGAGATCGAGGCCGCCTACCGCCGCTTCCTGCGCGTTCGCCACGGCGTTCCAGTCGGAAATCACCACGCCCCGAAATCCCCAGTCTTTCCGCAGGACGTCGTCGAGCAACCACTTGTCCTGCGTGCAAAATACGCCATTCAGCCGGTTGTAAGCGGCCATGAGCGTCAGCGCGCCGCCCTCGCGCACGGCCCGCTCGAAGGCCGGAAAATACAGCTCGCGCAGCGTGCGCACATCGACGCGGGAGTCCACGTTGAAGCGGTCGCGCTCCTGGTTGTTCGCGGCAAAATGCTTGATGCACGCCGCCGTGCCCTGACTCTGCACGCCTTTCACGAACTCCGTCGCGATGGCTCCGTTCACGATCGGATCCTCGCTGAAATACTCGAAATTCCGCCCGCACAGCGGCGTGCGCACGATGTTCATCGCCGGCCCGAGGATGATGTCTTTCCCCCGCGCGCGGGCTTCACTTCCGAGCTCCTCGCCATGCTTGCGCGCCATCGCGGGATTCCAGGTCGCCGCCAGCGCGCATCCCACCGGCAGGTAGGTCGAGGTGTCGTCGTTGCGGCGGGCCGAGCCCCAGCGATCCGGCAGTTGTTCCTCGCGCACGGCGTGCGGCCCGTCCGACATGCGGAGCGGCGGGATCCCGAGCTTCGGCACGCCTGGCGACGTGAAGAGCGTATCGCCGTAAAGCATCTCCGTCTTCTCCGGCACGGTCATTTCAGCGAGGGGATCCGCCGCCCACGCGGAGGAAAAGGCCACGGCAATGACGACGACGGGGAGGAAGCGCTTCGGCATGCACGGGACTCTAGCGCGTCCGCCGGGCCGGTGACACGCGAATCCCTTGGCCCATGCCTGTTCTCCGATCAATGCGCCGGTTCGGCCGCCTCCAGGTCCAGATCCTGATGGTCCTTGTCGCCCTGCTGCTCACCGCGCGGGCCGTGCTGCCCTACTTCGTCAAAAAATACGCCAACGAGACGATCAACCGAATGCCCGGCTATGGCGGCCACATCGGCGACGTGGACATCCACCTCTGGCGGGGCGCCTACACGATCAATGACATCGACATCGTGAAGACCGATGGCGACGTGCCGGTGCCATTCTTCGCGGCCGAGGACGTCGATTTCTCCGTCGAATGGCGCGCGCTCTTTCAGGGGTCCCTCGTCGCGAAGATCAAGTTCCTGCACCCGGTCATCAACTTCGTTGCGGGCCCGACTGAGGAAACCTCGCAGGTCGGCGTGGACAAGCCGTGGCTGAGCGTCATCAAGGACCTGTTTCCACTCAACATCAATCGCTTCGAGGTCGTCGACGGCGAGGTGCACTACCGTGACTTTTCCAGCAAGCCGAAGATCGATCTCGAGATCGATCGCCTGCACGTGATGGCCACGAATCTCACCAACAGCTCGAAGCTCTCGAAAACCCTCATCGCGAACATCGACGTCACCGGCCGCATCTTCAAGGAAGGCCGACTCGGCCTCAAAATCCGCCTCGATCCCCGCCCCGACAAGGCCACGTTCGACCTCGCGGCGACGATCGACCCCATCCCGCTCGAAACGATCAATTCCTTCACCGAGGCCTACGCGCATTTCGACTTTCAAAAAGGCACGTTCGCCCTCGCCCTCGAGCTCGCCGCCAAGGACGGCCATATCGAGGGCTACCTCAAACCCATCTTCGACGACATCGTCATCGCGGACCTCCAGGACGCCGTGAAGAATCCGCTCAAGCTCGCGTGGGAGAGCTTTGTCGGCGGCGTCACCCGCCTGCTGCGCAATCAGCCGAAGAACCGCTTCGCGACGAAGATTCCAATCAGCGGCGAGTTCGACGCTCCGCGCGTCGAGGTGCTCCCCACCCTCGGGAATCTGCTGAAGAACGAATTCATTCGCGCCTACCAGGGCGACCTCGACGGCGCCATTGACTTCGGAGACGCCAAACGCGCCGCCGCTGGCACACCGCCAAAGCCGGAAGAACCCGAGAAGCCGGAAGCCCGGAAAGATTCCGCGGAACCAGCGCCCGCGGCGGCCGTCGGCAAGCCCCGCTAAGCCGCTACCACGGGACGTCCTCGTCCTCCGCGTCGGGGAGTTGCGCCGGCGCTTTCGGCTGATATTCGCCCATGCCCTGGCTGACCTCCCACTCCTCGTAAAGATTCTCGGGCAGCTCGCGGAGAAAACGGGAAGGCCGCTGGAAGGCCTCGCCGTAGCCGGCATTCAGCCGCAGCTCGGGATAGGTGAGATAGAGTTCGTCCTTGCAGCGCGTCACGGCCACGTAGAACAGCCGGCGCTCCTCCTCGACATCTTCGTCGCGATCGAGGGAACGCGAGCTCGGGAACATCCCGTCGGCGAGCCAGACGACGAACACGACGCGCCACTCGAGACCCTTCGCCTGATGCACGCTCGAGAGCGTCACCTTGTCGTCGTCATCGCGGTTCGACGCCGTGGCGTCGGCGGCCTCGATCGCGCCGAGCAACGCGAGCTGGGCGAGGAATTCCTCGGTCGTCGGGAATTGCTTCGCGTAATTTTGCAGCGTGGCGAGGTCTTCGCGTCGAGCGTCGTAATTCGCGAACTTCGTCCGCATGTAGTCGTCGTAAACGGCGAACATCACGCTCGCGATCATGTCCGCCGGGGGCACGACTGCCTCGCCGGGACGCAGCTCCTCGAGCGTGTGGAGGAACTGCTGCCACGGCTTCTCGCTCTTCGCCGGCACCTTCGCCTTGCGAAGTTCCGCGACCGCTCCGCCCGCCGCGCGGGCCTTCAGCCAGAGCGACTCCGCGGACTTTGCGCCGATCCCGGGAAGCAGCTTCACCATGCGCTTGAACGCAAGCTCGTCACTCGGATTCACCGAGAATTTCATGAACGCGGCGACGTCCTTGATGTGCGCCTGCTCGAAGAATCGCAGCCCGCTCGTGATCGCAAAGGGAATGCCGCGACGCGTGAACTCGAGCTGCACCTCGAGCGACTGGTAGTGCGCGCGGTAGAGCACGGCGATCTCGCGAAAGTCGATACCCTCCTCGTTCAGCTCGAGGATGCGCTGCGCGACGAAGGCGGCCTGCGCGTTGTTCGTCGCAAGCGGCACGAGCGCGGGCTTCATGCCCGTTGTCGGCCGGACGGCGCGCAGCTCCTTGCGGAACTGCCGCTCGTTGCCAAGGATCGCGGCGTTCGCGAGCTCGAGCACCTCGGGCACGCTGCGGTAGTTCGTCTCGATCTTGTGCACCTGCGCGTCGGGATGCTTCTCGGGAAAGCGCAGGATGTTCTCGAAATTCGCGCCGCGCCACGAGTAGATCGACTGCGCGTCGTCGCCGACCACCATCACATTCCCGTGATGTCCCGCGAGCCGGTCGATCAGCTCGGCCTGCAGGCGATTCGTATCCTGGTATTCGTCGACGAGGATGTGCTGGAACTGCCGCTGGTAGCGCGCGGCGATGTCCTCGTGGAGCGTGAAAAGCTCGAGCGTCTTCGAGAGCAGGTCGTCGAAATCCATCGAGTTCGCTTCGCGTTTCCGCGCCTCGTAGCCAACGGCCACGCGCTCGATCTGCGCCTCCAGAGGCAGGAAATACGGGTATTTGCGACCGAGAATGGCCGGGATGCGTTCCCCGCAGTTGACCGCCAGGCCGAAGATCTCGGCGAGCACCGCGCCCTTGGGAAAGCGCTTGTCCGAGGTGCGCAGCCCTTCCTTTGCGACGACCGCCTCGATCATGTCCTCCTGATCCTCGCGATCCATGATCGAGAAGCCGGGGCGAAATCCGATCGCCTCGGCGTGCCGGCGGAGGATGCGATTTCCGATCGAGTGAAACGTGCCGCCCCAGATTTCGTCGGCGCCGCCGGGCACGACACCGGCCACGCGCTCGAGCATCTCCCGCGCGGCCTTGTTCGTGAACGTGAGCAGGAGAATGCCCGAGGGCGGAACGCCCTGCTCGAGCAGCCAGGCCACCCGAAACGTGAGCGTGCGCGTCTTGCCGCTGCCGGCGCCGGCGATCACGAGGGCCGCGCCGGGAGGCGAAGTCACGGCGGCGAGCTGCTGCTCGTTGAGTTCCGCCGCATAGTCGATGCCGCCGGCAGCGGGACCGGGAGTGTGCAGCGTGTAAGCGCGGGCCATGGCGGGATCGCGACTAGCCGCCGCCCTTGATGAGGAACTGCTCCTTGTTGATTCCGAGTCCGTATTCGAGGAGCTTCGCGCAATCGTCCCAGACGTGCGCCTTGTCGCTCTTCAGGACGACAGCGATCATGTCGCGGCCGCCGTAGGCTCCGCTGGCGACGAGGCAGTGCCCGGCGAGGTCGGTGTAGCCGGTCTTCATCCCGTTGCAAAAGCTGTAGGTCCGCAGCACGCGATTCGTGTTCGTGAGCAGGGTCGTCCTGCCATTGGCATAGGTGAAGACGTAGGTGCGGCGGTCGATAATGTCGCGCAGCGTGGGATTGCGATAGGCGGCGCGAGCGATGCAGGCGAGGTCGCGGGCGGTGGAATACTGCCCGGGATTCGGCAGGCCGTTCGGGTTCACAAAATGGGAGTTCTTCGCGCCGAGACGGCGAGCCTCGGCATTCATCTTGTCGGCGAAGGCGGGAAGACTGCCGGCGTTATCGACAGCGAGCGCGACGGCGGTGTCGTTCGCGCTTTTCACGAGCAGCGCGGTCAGGACGTTCAGGCGCGGATAACGTTCCCCGGTCTTGATTCCGAGCTTCGTCGGGGCCTGTGCCGGGGCCTCGGGAGAGACGGTGAGGTCGCCCTGGAGGTTTCCCGCCTTCACGATGAGCAATCCCGTGAGCAGCTTCTGCGTGCTGGCGATGGGCGTGCGCATCGTCTCGTTCTTCTTGTAAAGGACCTCGCCCGTGTTCGCGTCGAAGAGAATCGCGGACCGGCCAAAAATCGTCGGCGCGGCGGCCGGGGCCAGGGCGGGCAGGAGAACGACAGCGAGGATGAACAGACGCAGAATGGCGGAACGCATGGACTATGGCTTCGGAGCGGGTGTGGAAACGGGAGTGGCGAGAGTCTTCTCGATGGCGGGATCGGGTTTTCCGCCGAGTTCGACGGATCGGAAATAATGCCGGCGGGCAAGTTCGATCGCGGGCGGCGTGCGCTGGAGGTAGATGACGGAGAGATTGTAATGCGCGTCGCTCGCGTCGGGGTCGATCTCGACGGCGCGACGCAACTCCACTTCCGCGCCGTCTCTCCAGCCCTTCCGGCCAAGGACAACGCCGAGATAATTGTGCGCGCGAGCGCTGCCGGGATCGTAAAGCACGGCCTGGCTGAGGGCGGCAAACGCCTCCTCGACGCGCCCCTGCTGGAAATACATCATCCCGAGCGTGAGCCAGGCCGGGCCGGTCTCGAGCCGCTGTCGCACGGCCTGCCTGAGATACTTCTCGGCCTCCGCGGGATTTCCGGCCCGGAACTCGACCAGGCCGAGATTCACGAGCGCCACGAGATTGTTCGGCACGATGTCGAGCACGCGCAGATAGGCGCGGCGGGCGGTCTGGTAGTCGCCCTTCTCGAACGCGGTATTCCCCTCGCCCGCCGCGGCGCGGGCGACGTCGGGAACGAATTTTGCGGGATCGGGTGTGGCCAGCGGCTCGGGCGGCGCCGGAGTCTGCGCACGGGCGAACCCGAGGGCCGCCAGGGCGATAACGACGGACAGAACGCGGCGCCTCATTGCCCGAGCTCCCTCGAGCGCTCGGCGGCGGCATTCACGGCATCCGCAAAGGCGGAGCGCACCGCAGCCGCTTCGAGCACCCCGAGCGCGGCCGCCGTCGTGCCGCCGGGACTGGTGACCGCCTCCCGCAAAAGGGCGGGATGCTCGCCGGTCTCCACGGCCAGTCGCGCGGCGCCGAGCACGGTCTGCGCGGCGAGTTGCGTGGCAAGCGCCCGGGGCAGGCCGGCGGCAACGCCGCCGTCGGAGAGAGCTTCCATCACGAGAAACACGTAGGCGGGGCCGCTGCCGCTGAGTCCGGTGACCGCATCGAGCAGCTTTTCCGGAACGGCGACGGCCAGTCCGACTGAGCCGAGAATGCGCCCGGCCAGCTCGCGATCGGCCTCCGTCGCGGTGGTGTCGGCGGCGTAGGCGGTGGCTCCGGCGCCGACCTGCGCCGGAGTGTTCGGCATCGCGCGGATGACGCGGGCGCCGCTGGCATGCGCCGTGAGCGCCGCGATGGACCAGCCCGTGGCGATCGAAATCAGCAACTTGCCTGCGAGGCCATTGCCGCAGGCGTCGAGGGCGGCGACCACGTCGTTCGGCTTCACGCACAGCAGCACGACATCGGTATCCGCCACGGCTTCGGCATTCGTCGCAAAGGCGCGTCCGCCGAGGTCTGAGGCGAGCTTTTCGCGCGCTGCCGGCACGACATCCGCCACGGCGAGATCGGTCGGGGCGCACACGCCGGCCTGCACGAGGCCACGAACGAGCGCGCTCGCCATGCGGCCGGCGCCAAGGGATGCAATCTTCATGGACGCGAAGGTATTTTGCCGCACGGCCGGCGCAACGTTCTTTTGCGACAAAGGCCTCCGTTCGCGCAGTCGAATCAAAGAGTTG